>DAHUXW010000159.1 GCA_027306925.1 Acidimicrobiaceae bacterium
CGCGGCCGCAGGCGCCGTCGGGCCGCCCGCGGCGCGGCCCGCGAGCAGCGCCGCCGCCGCCGCGACGATCACGCCGGGCTCCGCGAGGCGGCCGACGCCCACGTCACCGCCCGCGAGCCGGCCGGACTCCGGCGCGACGACGTGCACCCCGCGGCGCGTGAGCGTCGCGATGTTCTCCTGCACGGACGGGTGCTCCCACATCTCGGCATGCATCGCGGGGCAGATGAGCACCGGGGCACGCGTCGCGAGCAGCGTCGCGCCGAGCAGGTCGGCCGAGATCCCGCCCGCGTACTCGCCGACGAGCCGCGCGGTCGCCGGGACCACGAGCACGAGGTCCGCGAGGCGGCCGAGGCGGGTGTGCGGGATCGGGTCCGTCCCACCGAACAGCTCGGTCTCGGCGGGCTCCGACGCGAGCGCGGAGAACGTCGCGGCACCGACGAAGCGCGTGGCTGCATGCGTGAGGACCGGGACGACGTGCGCGCCAGAGTCCACGAGGCGCCTGAGAACCTCGACGGCCTTGTACGCGGCGACGCCGCCGCACACCCCGAGCACCACGTGCGCGCCGGCGAGGCTGCCGGTGCCGTCTCCGGACGGACCGGGGAACGGCGCGTCCGGACGGGTCACGCTCACCGGCGCGGCTCGCCCGACGACAGAGCGACCGGGGCCGCGCTCGCCGCGCTACTCGCCGGCGTCAGCGGGCGGGACCTCGGCGAGGCCGGCACCCGCGCCCACCGCGCTCTCGGTCGCGCCGTCGGCGTCCGCGTCCGCGTCCTCCGCGACGGGCTCGCCCGCGCGCACCTTGCCGGCCGAGATCTCCTCGAGCGCGATCGACAGCGGCTTTCGCGCGACGGACGTCACCTGCGGCGGGACGATCGCCCCGAGGCCCTCGCCGAGCTGGTTGAAGTACGAGTTGATCTGGCGGGCGCGCTTCGACGCGAGCGTGACGAGCGTGAACTTCGAGTCGACCTTGTCGAGGAGGCTCTCGATCGGCGGGTCGATCATCGTGCTGCGCGGCTCGGCCATCGTGCTCCTTCGTCGTGGTGGACCTGCGCTCCGGGCGGGCACCTGCTCGCGGCCCGTGCGGGCAGCCCGGGGTGCCGGCACGCCCCGGACCGGTCGTCAACCGGGGCCGCCCGCGCCGCGGTCAGCCCTTCGGCTCCCGACGCGCGGCCTCGATGATAGCCGCGAGCCCGTCGACGGTCTCGTCGAGGTCGTCGTTCACGACGATCGCGTCCGCGATCCGCCGGCCGCGCTCGAGCTCGAGCTCGCCGAGCTCGACGCGGCGCCCGACGTGGTCCTCGGAGTCACCGCGACCGCGCAGGCGGCGCTCCTGGTCCTCGCGCGACGGCGGGACGAGCAGCACGCACACGACCGGGCTGCACCGCTCGAGCACCTGTTCCGCGCCTTGGACGTCGATCTCGAGCACCACGTCGTGCCCCGGCGGGGCGTCCGGGTACGGCGTGCCGTAGTACTCCCCGAGCACCGTCGCCCACTCGAGGAAGCCGCCCGCCTTCGCGTGCTCGAGGAACGCGTCCTTCGTGACGAAGGTGTACGCGCCCTCGTCCTCGCCGGGCCTCCGGGCTCTCGTGGTCCACGACCGCGAGAGCCAGAGGAGCGGGTCCCGCTCGACGAGGCGCCGGATGACCGTCCCCTTCCCGGCCCCACCGGGGCCGGACACGACGAGGATCAGGGCCGTTCGACGGCCTCGAGCAGCGAGTCACGCTGCTTGGCGCCGAGTCCCTGGAGGCGGCGGGTCTCGCTGATGCCGACCTGCTCCATGAGCCGGCGGGCCTTGACCTTGCCAGTTCCGGGCAGGGACTCGAGCACGGCGAGGACCTTCATCTTGCCGACGATGTCGTCCTTGTCAGCCTTGCCGAGCAGCTCGGCAAGGGTGACTCGACCCGCCTTCAGGTGGTCCTTGAGCTCGGCTCGTTCCTTGCGCGCCTTCGCGGCCTTCTCGAGGGCGGCCTTGCGCTGGTCTGGGGTGAGGCTGGGAGGTTGAGGCATGAGCCGGTACGATAGCGCGGCAGCTCACGGTGTACCACGGTCCCCGCGTCACGGGCGAGCCGGACAGGGTCCGCGGGCCGACGCGGCCCGGGCGCCGTGCTGACCGGAGGGCGTCGGCCTCAGACGACCGTGCGGTCGACCGACGCGAAGTGGCACGCGACCGGGTGCCCGACGTCGCGCGGATCGAGGCGCGGCTCCTCGCGGGCGCAGACGTCCTGCGCCTTCCAGCACCTCGTGCGGAAGCGGCAGCCGCTCGGCGGCGCCGCAGGGCTCGGGACGTCGCCGGGCAGCACGATCCGGCGCCGGGCGCGCTCGGCCCTCGGGTCCGGCAGCGGAACCGCGGACAGGAGCGCCGGGGGGTAGGGGTGCGCCGGCTGCTCGTAGATCTCGCGTCGCGTGCCCGTCTCGACGATCTTCCCGAGGTACATGACCGCGACGCGGTCCGAGATGTGCCGCACGACCGAGAGGTCGTGCGCGACGAACAGGTACGCGAGCCCCAGCTCGTCCTGGATCTCCTCGAGCAGGTTCACGACGCCCGCCTGGATCGACACGTCGAGCGCGGAGACGGGCTCGTCCAGCACGATGAGCCGGGGCTCGAGGGCGAGCGCGCGAGCGATGCCGATCCGCTGGCGCTGGCCGCCGGAGAACTCGTTCGGGTAGCGACCCGCGTGCGCGGGGGAGAGGCCGACGAGCCGGAGGACCTCCGCGACCCGGGCGTTGCCCGAGTCTCGCCGCCACACGCCGTGCACCCGAAGCGGCTCCGCGATCGTCTCGCCGACGGGCATCTTCGGGTCGAGCGACGCGTACGGGTCCTGGAAGACGACCTGGAGATGGCGACGCACGTCGCGCATCTCGCCCGCGGCGAGCTCGGTGAGCTCGCGTCCCTCGAATCGCACCGAGCCCGCGGTCGGCGCGACGAGCTGGAGCACCGAGCGCGCGGTCGTCGACTTGCCGCAGCCGGACTCGCCGACGAGCCCGAGGGTCTCCCCCGCCGTGATGTCGAACGAGATGCCGCAGACCGCGTGGACCTCGCCGACGGTCCGGCGGAGCACGCGACCGCCGCGGATCGGGAAGTGCTTGACGAGGTCGCGCACGCGAAGCACGGGCTCGCGCGCGACGACGCCCGCGGCCGGCTGCGACTCGCCGGGTGCGGGGCCGCGCGGCGCGGGCGGCGCGCCGTCCGAGGACGCACCTCGCCCGGAAGCGCTCATCGCGTGCCACCCGGGTCGTGCGCGCCGGGCCCGGACGCGCCGTCGACGGGGGTCGCGGGCGCGCCCCCCACCGGCTCCTCTCCGCGCGCGGCCGGCGGC
>DAHUXW010000169.1 GCA_027306925.1 Acidimicrobiaceae bacterium
TGCGGCGTGCGGCGTGCGGCGTGCGGCCGCGGTCGCCGGGCGGGCGCCCCGGGCCCACGGCTGCGGCGGCGGGCCGCGCGCGCCGCGACGTTCCAGCTCAACGGCGCACTCGTAACCTTTCGAGCCGCCGGCCGGTCGAACGCATCACGGAGGACGATCTGCGTCGGCCGCCCGGGGGGCGCCGAGCGAAGGGAGCTACTGGGTGCTTGCGTTCACCTTCCCCGGCCAGGGGTCCCAGCGGCCGGGAATGGGCGCGGCGTGGGTGGACCATCCCTCGTGGGAGCTCGTCGAGCACGCGAGCGAGGTCGTCGACCGGGACGTCGCGGGGCTGCTGCTCGACGCCGACCAGGCGACGCTGACGCTCACGTCGAACGCCCAGCTCGCGACCTTCGTCCTCAGCCTCGTGGTCCTCGACGCCGCCGAGCGCCTCGGCGTGGTCCCTGCCGCGGCCGCGGGCCACAGCCTCGGCGAGTACACCGCCCTCGTCGCGACCGGTGCGGTCGACTTCGACGACGGGCTCCGGCTCGTGGCGGAGCGCGGCGCGGCGATGCAGGACGCCGCCGACCAGGCCGCCGGGACGATGATGGCCGTGCTCGGCCTCGCAGACGACGACGTCGAGGCCGCGTGCCTTCGAGCCGAGGGCGACGTCTGGGTCGCGAACTTCAACGCGCCTGGCCAGGTGGTCATCGCGGGCGCTCCCGCCGCGCTCGAGGTCGCGGCGGGCATCGCGCGCTCGCTCGGCGCGAAGCGCGCGATCGCGATCCCGGTCGGCGGCGCGTTCCACACGCCGTACATGGCGCCGGCGCGCGAGCGGCTCCGCAAGGCGCTCGCGGCCGCGACGTTCCGGGAGCCCGAGCCGGGCGTCGTCGCGAACGTCGACGCCCGCCTGCACACCGATCCCGACGAGTGGCCGAGCCTGCTGTCGGCGCAGCTCTGCGGGCCGGTCCGGTGGCGCCAGAGCCTCGAGACGCTGTACGGCGCCGGCGCCCGCACCTTCATCGAGCTCGGCCCCGGCGGCGTGCTCACAGGACTCGCGAAACGGGTCCTCGGCGGCGACGCGGTCGCGCGCTCGATCGCGACGCCCGGCGAGCTCGAGCAGCTCGTCGAGGTCCTCGCGCGGCCGCCCGACTCCGCGGCGGCGGCAACCCAGTCGGGCGAGCGGTACGCGATGACCGAGCGGCTCGTCGTCGCCTCCTCGACCGGTCCGTTCTCCCCCGCCCCGGACTGCCTTCCGGCCGTGCCGTCGCTCCCGGGAACGGGTCGCCGGGGCGGGCGCTCGGTGCCGCCGGGGGGTCAGCAGGCCGGCGAGCCCGTCGAGCCCGCGCGAGCGCCGATCCGCCTCCGCGTCGGCGACCTCGTCGGCTGGGCGGGCGCCGCCGAGATACGCTCTGCGTTCGCCGGGACCCTCGAGGGCGTGCTCGTCCTTCCGGGCGAGCGGGTCGTCGCAGGTCAGCCTGTCGCCTGGCTCCGCGCGGACCTCGACGACGGCACGCGCGGGCAGCCGCCGGCGTAGCGCGGGACGACCGCCGCGCCCGGCTCGGCACCGGCGCGCCGGGGCGGGTCGGTCGGATCGAGAGGATCGGAGCACCCTCATGGGGTCGGCGATAACAGGGTGGGGCGAGGCGCTCCCCGACCACGTCGTGACAAACGACGACTTCGCGGCGCGGCTCGACACGAGCGACGAGTGGATCGTCGCGCGCACCGGCATACGGCAGCGCCGGATGGGCGGCACGACCTCCGAGCTCGCGATCGACGCCGGGCGCGCCGCGCTCAAGGTCGCGGATCTCGACGGGGCGGACATCGACCTGCTCGTGCTCGCGACGACGACTCCCGACCAGACGATCCCGGCGACGTCGTCGGCCGTCCACGACGCGCTCGGCTGCCGTGGCGGCGCGTTCGACCTGAACGCGGCGTGCGCCGGGTTCGTCTACGCGCTCGTCACCGCCGACTCGCTCCTGCACGCGGGACACCACCGCGCCCTCGTCATCGGCTCGGAGACGCTGTCGAAGGTCACGGACCAGGACGACCGGTCGACGGCGGTGCTCTTCGGCGACGGCGCCGCGGCGATCGTGCTCGAGGCCGGCGCGCGCGACGAGCTCGTGCTCGCGTACGACCTCGGCGTCGACGGGGCCGCGACCCCGCTGCTCTACGCGGACCACGGCGGGTACATCCACATGGAGGGCCGGGAGGTCTTCCGCCGAGCGGTGCGCGCCGAGCTCGAGTCGATCGAGAACGTGCTGTCGCGCGCGGGGGTCCGCCCGGACGACATCGCGCTCTTCGTGCCGCACCAGGCAAACGTGCGGATCATCGAGGCGGTGAACCAGCGGGTCGGGCTCTCGATGGAGCGCACGGCGCTCGTGCTCGAGCGCACGGGGAACACCTCGGCCGCGTCCATCCCGCTCGCGCTCGCCGAGGCGGCGGACGCCGGCCGCGTCGCCGAGGGTGACCTCGTGCTGCTCTCGGGCTTCGGCGCGGGCATGACCTGGGCGAGCGCGGTCATCCGTTGGGGACGCAGGGGCCTCCCCCGGTGAGCGGGCGCGTCTCGCTCGTCACCGGTGGCTCGCGTGGCATCGGCCTCGCGATCGCACGGCGCCTGCAGCGCGCGGGCGACACGGTCGCGATCACGTACAAGTCGACCGCACCGGACGAGCTCGTGAAGGACGACGGCACCGGCGTCCCGCTGCGTGCGCTCGCGTGCGACGTGACCTCGCCCGACGACGTCGACGCGACGTTCACCGAGATCGAGGCCACCCTCGGGCCGGTCGAAGTGCTCGTCTGCTCCGCGGGCATCACCGACGACGCGCTCCTGCTGCGGATGGGCGAGGAGCGGTGGGCGTCGGTGATCGAGACGGACCTCACGGCCTGCTACCGCACGACCAAGCGCGCGCTCGGTCCGATGCTGCGCGCGCGGGCCGGCCGCGTCGTGCTCGTCTCCTCGGTCGTCGCGTACCTCGGGAACCCGGGCCAGACGAACTACGCGGCCGCGAAGGCGGGCCTCGTCGGCTTCGCGCGCTCGCTCGCCCGCGAGGTCGCGAGTCGCTCGATCACCGTGAACGTCGTCGCTCCGGGGCTCATCGCGACCGACATGCTCGCCGCGGTCGCGACGGAGCGGGCGGACGCGATGACCGAGCGGGTGCCCCTCGGGCGGCTCGGCGAGGCCGACGAGGTCGCGGCGGCCGTCCAGTTCCTGTGCTCCGCGGACGCGTCGTACGTGACCGGTGCCGTGCTCGCGGTCGACGGCGGTCTCGGGATGGGACACTGATGGGGCACGGCGCACCACCGGGACCGCGCACGGCGCGGTCCCGCGACACCACGGATCATCCAGAGCAAGGAGACGAGCAGGTGGCAGACGATGCGACGTTCGAGAAGTTCAAGGCCTGCGCCGTCGAGGTGCTCCAGGTCTCGGCCGACAAGATCGTCCCCGAGGCGCGCTTCGGCGACGACCTCGACGCGGACAGCCTCGACCTCGTCGAGTTCG
>DAHUXW010000170.1 GCA_027306925.1 Acidimicrobiaceae bacterium
CGCGCTTTTCAGGCGCGCGCTCTGCCAACTGAGCTACCCGACCTCGCCGGCACCAGCCGGCCGCTCGAATCTACGCCCCCGAGGCCGACCTCGTGGCGTGCCCGTGCGGCCGGCGGGAGCCGGGTGGCGGACCTGACGGGAGTTGAACCCGCGACCTCCGGCTTGACAGGCCGGCGTGCACTCCGAGCTGCACCACAGGTCCTCGTGCACCGGGAGCAGGCGCGACACCTGTCGGCGCGGCGTCCGCCCCGGGGAGGCGCCCACGGATACTAGGCCATCGCCGGACCGGCCGCGACCGGCGGCCCGCGTCGCACGGGGACGCGCCCGCGCTGCCGGAGCACGCCCCGGCTCCCGGCGGACCCGGTCGCTACGATGGCCGCGGCCGGCAGCACGCGGTCCGCACCCCCAACGGGATTCGAACCCGTGTTACCGCCTTGAAAGGGCGGCGTCCTGGGCCGCTGGACGATGGGGGCTCGGGGCGCGCCCGGCCACCGAGACTACCAGCGGCGCGGCGGCGTCCCGCCTGCCGGCGAGGAGGACACGTGACGCTCGACCCGCAGGCCGCAGGTACGAACACGGACGACGACGACCCGCAGCGGCTGTGGGACCGGGTCGACGACTACATCTCGGACCGGCTCGTGCCGAGCGACCTCGCGCTCGACGAGGCGCTCGCGGCGAGCGAGCGTGCCGGCCTGCCCCCGATCAACGTCGCGCGCAACCAGGGCCGCCTGCTCGAGCTCCTCGCGACCGCGATCGGGGCTCGGGCGATCCTCGAGATCGGTACGCTCGGTGGCTACAGCACGATCTTCCTCGCGCGTGGGCTGCCCGCGGACGGCAGGCTCGTGACGCTCGAGTTCTCGCCTCGCCACGCCGAAGTCGCCCGGGAGAACCTGGAGCGTGCCGGGCTGTCGCAGGTCGTCGAGATCCGGGTCGGGCCCGCCGTCGCGAGCCTCGCCCAGCTCGCCGCCGAGGGGGCGGGGCCGTTCGACCTCGTGTTCGTCGACGCGGACAAGGAGAGCTACCCGCAGTACCTCGAGTGGGCCGTGCGCCTCGCGCGCCCGGGCGCGCTCATCGTCGCCGACAACGTCGTGCGCGAGGGCGCGATCCTCGACGGCACGGTCGACGACGTGAGCACCGCCGGTATCCGGCGCTTCTACGATGCGCTCGCGGCCGAGCCGCGGCTTCGCGCGACCGCGATCCAGACCGTCGGCCACAAGGGCCACGACGGCTTCGCGATCGCGGTCGTCGCCGGCCCGGCGTAGCGGCTCGCCGCGCGCCGACCGGCCCAGCGCCTACGGTGTGGGCCGGCACGACGGACGAGGAGCGAGGATGAGCGACGACCGGACGGGCCTGTCCGCCGGACCACAGACGGGTGCGACGGTCGAGCGCCACTTCTCGGGGTGCCCGCGGCTCGACACGGCGAGCCCGCCGCGCCGCCCGGACCTCAGGCCGTGCACGTGCGACCCGGGCCGGCTGGCCGCGGCGATCCGCCCGTCGCACGCTGGGCGCTCACGCGGGGCCCGGCCGCCGGTCTGAGCACCCGGGCGGCGGTCGCGCCCCGTCGCCGGCCGGGTGCGGCGGTCCGCGCGTTCCGGCCCCGGCAGGCTGTCAGCTCGTCCTGGCGATCAGCCAGTGCGTGCCGTCCGGTCCGTCGCGCAGCTCGACACCGAGCGCGCCGAGCCGGTCGCGCACGAGGTCGGCCTCGTCGAAGCGGCGCGCGTCGCGCGCGAGGCGCCGCAGGTCGATCGCGAGCGCGACGTACGGACCGACGACCTCGCGGGGGTCCCGCACGCCCTGCGCGGCGAGCCGGCCGAGGTCGACGACCATCGCGCGCAGGCTCGCACGCGCCCGTTCGCGCTCGTCCTGCTGCGGCACGTCGGTCGCCCATTCGACGATCTGCTCCTCGAGCGACAGGACCGCCGCGACCGCACCCTCGGCGTCGCGGGCGTCGATCGCGGCGGCGAAGGCCGCCTCCGGCTCGCCGACGATGTCGAGAAGCGGCGAGGTCGCCGGCCGGCCGGCGGGGCCCGTGCCGCCGCCTGCCGCGGTCGCGGGTGCGCCCGGCCCCGCCGCCTGGGGCCTTCCCGGACGCTCGTCGAACGCGGCGGCGAGGACCTCGTCGAGGGAGCGCCGCTCGCCCGACGCGTACACGGTCGTGCGCCCGTGGCGGCGCACGGTGACGGTGCCGAGGCCGGCGACCGCGACGCTGCGGTCCTCGAGGTCGACGACGCACGCGGTGTGCTCGTCCACGCCGAGCACGAAGTGGTCGTCGGGCAGCATCTGCTCCATGAGCGCGAGCCGCCGCTCGCCGAGGTCGCAGTAGCGGGTGTCGTGCGTGCCGCCCTCCGCGTTGTTGAAGTGGGGCACGACCGCGACGTGGATGCCGACCGCGCCGAGCACGTCGAGACCGTGCAGCCAGTGGGGCTCCTCGCCCGCCTTGTAGATCTCGTACACCGGGACCGTGAACGCGCCGAGCGTGAGCGCGGCCGCGCTCGCGAACGTGACCGCGCCCGACCGGGCGAGCTTCTCCGCGAGCAGGCCGGGCACGACGGTGCCGTGCCAACGGCGCAGCGCGTACGAGGGGCTACCCGGACCGGCGAACACGTAGCTCGCGTCGCGGAGCAGGCCCGTGAGCCGCTCGGTCGCGAAGCGGTCCGCGTCGCCGGACGCGGCGGACGACGGCTCGCCGGGGAGGGAGGCGACCTCGATGGGCGTGCGGAGGCTCTGCTCGAAGTAGGCGCGGACCCGCGCCGAGAGCTCCGCGGCGTTCTCCTGGAAGCCGAACGGGGTGTCGAGGAGCGCGGCGGGCACGGGCCGTCGTCCGAGCCGCTCGAGGACCGACCGGTGGACCTTCACCATGGTGGGGGAGGTCTCGCCCGAGCCCATGAGGGTGACGACTCGCGTCACGGCGGCCCCGGCCGGTCAGTGCCGTCCCAGCGCAGGCCGCCGGGAAGCTCTCCCCACGGGTCCTCGGGGACGTCCTCGTCGGCGCCGGGCACCGGTGGAGGGAGCGACGCGGTCATCGCCTCCACGAGCTCGCCCTCGAGGTACGAGAGGTAGGCGTAGTAGGTCCAGGGCGCGAACTCGGGGTCGCCCTCGGCGACCTCGCGCGGCTCCTCGGTCACCGAGAGCGAGGTGCCGAGGACGAGGCGCAGGTCGTTGATCGCGCCGAGCCACGCGTCGGCCTCCTCGTCGCTCAGGTGCGTCGCGTCGGCCGTCTGCGCGAGGACCGCGAGCCCCTCGCGCCGGTGCTCGAGCAGCTCGGCGCGCACGAGCCCCGCGTACGCGCGCTCGGCCTCCTCGTCTCGCGCGTACGCGACCGGGAAGAGGCGCCGGAGCACCGGGTCCGGATCGGCCGCGCCGTCCGAGACGGATTCGAGCAGGTGCTCGAGCTCGCGCGGCAGCGACACGAGAAGGGCCCGCTCCTCGGGCGGGAGCCGGACCTCGACGCCGCCGCGGCGGGCGCGCACGATCCGCCTGCGCAGCGTCATCACGCCTGCTCGAGCGTGGCCCACAGGCCGTGCCGGTGCAGGCGTGTCACGTCGTTCTCCGCCCGCTCGCGCGGACCCGACGAGACGACCGCGCGCCCCTTGTTGTGGACGTCGAGCATGAGCTTGGTCGCGCGCGCCCGCGAGTAGCCGAAGAGCTTCTGGAAGACGTAGGTCACGTACGTCATGAGGTTCACGGGGTCGTTCCATACGACGACGAGCCACGGATGCTCGGTCGCGGCACGTGCGTCCGCGTCGGCGTCGAGCTCGGTCACGGGCGCCTGCTCGACCTCGGTGCCGGCCCCCGAGGTGGCCGCGCGCGTGAGCGGCGCGCTCGCGCGGGCGACAGGCGGGCGGCGGGCCCCGCTCACCGCGGCGCGATCCTCACGCGGGCGCGTTCACCACGACGCGGCCGGAGCCCGCGCCGGCGCGCCCGGTCTCGCGGGCCCTCTCGGCCGCGGCCGGCACCCCCTGCTCGGTCCGGTGCAGCGCGAGGTACAGCGAGACGGCGGCGCTGAACGCGGCGGTCGCCCCGGCGAGGTGGAACTCGACGACGAGCGAGTTGTCGTGGAGGAAGTACTGGGTGTAGCCGAGCGCGCCCTGGACCGCGAGCACCTCGAGCATCGTGCGCGCCCGTCGTTGCACGACGCCGGGCGCCTTCGCGTGGTGCAGCGCGAACACGGTCGCGAGCGTCATGCCGATGAGGAACAGGGCGATGTCCGCGTGGAGCTCGGCGACGTCCCGGAACGCGATCGGGATCCGGATCGCGCCGGGGCCACCCGCGTGCGGCCCGCTGCCCGTCACGATCGTCCCGGCCATGACGAGTCCCGAGATCGTCACGAGCAGGATCCGCACGAGCCACACGAGGTCGGCGTCGACGACGCGCGCGCGCAGAGCACGATCGCGTCGCCGAGCACCGCGAGCGTGAGCACGAAGTGGAGCGAGACCCAGTAGGGGTTGAGCTTCGTGAGCACGACGATCCCGCCGATCACGATCTGGCCGACGATGCCCGCGACGAGGCCGGCCGACAGCCACACGACGTCGCGCCGGCGCGGCCGCGTCGCAAGCGCCGCGAGGAAGGTCGCGGCGGAGAACACCGTGACTGCGACGCTCACCATCCGGTTCGAGAACTCGACGAGCGGGTGGAACGAGACGGCGGGCGTCACGCTCGCCTGCGAGCAAGTCGGCCAGTCGAGGCAGCCGAGGCCCGAGCCCGTGAGGCGCACGGCGCCACCGGTCACGACGAGCAGCGCGTAGCAGACCGCGGCGACGACCGCGAGGCGTCGGAACTGCACGAGGCTCACCTGGGGAAGTCGCACGACGCCCTCATCGTAGGGACCGCGGAGCGCACCGGCCACCTCGACCCGCACGCCCGTGGCACGATCCGCACCCGCGCGCATCCCGGGGAGTGGCCGTGCGGGCGGCCCCGGCGCGCGCTCACTCGAAGCGGAACGTCGCCGCGGCGAGCACCGGCGCGGCGACCGCCCACGCCGCGAGCACGAGCCATCCCTCGACCGGCACGCCTGCGCCGCCGGACAGCGCGGGGTGCAGCACGTCGGTGAGCGCCGCGGACGGCAGCAGCCGCGCGAACGCCGCGAACCCCCCGAGCTTCGCGAGCGGGAACATGATCCCGCTGATCCCGAGCATCACGACGTAGAGGCCGTTCGCGAGCGCGAGGGTCACCTCGGCGCGCAACGTGCCCGCGAGCAGGAAGCCGATGCCGGCGAAGGCCGCGGTCGCGAGCAGCCCGGCGCCGGCGGCGAGCCACGCGGACCCGTGCGGGCGCCACCCGAGCCCCGCCGCGATCGCCCCGATGACGAGGACCTGCACGACCTCGACCGCGAGGACCGCGAGGACCTTCGCGGCGAGGAGCGTCGAGCTGCGCAGCGGGGTCGCGCCGAGCCGCTTCAGCACGCCCCAGCCGCGCTCGAAGCCGGTCGAGATCCCGAGGTTGACCATCGCGGTCGAGATGACCGCGAGCCCGAGCACGCCCGGCGCGAAGAAGTCGACCCGGTGCGCGGTCCCCGTCGAGACGATGGGGACGCTCGAGAACAGCACGAGGCCGAGGATCGGGATCACGAAGGTCACGAGCAGGCGCTCGCCCTGCTCGAGCGTCATGCGGACCTCTTCGGCGGTCTGCGCGCGCAACGCCCGCCAGCTCATCGGCCGCCCGCCCCCTCTGCGTGCCCCTCGGCCGTGAGGCGGAGGAACGCGTCCTCGAGCGACTGGCGGCCCGCTCGGAGGTCGGCGAGCGGCAGGTCGCGCTCGGCGAGCCACGCGGTGAGCGCGGCGACGACCGCGGGCGTCGCTGGCGTGTCCACCCGGTACTCGCCCGGCGCGATCTCGGCGACCGGTGCGCCGAGCCGCGTGCCCAGCGCGTCGACCTCGATCCCGGCCGGCGCGGCGAACCGCACGTCGCGCGCGGCGGTCACGAGCTCCGCCGGGCGCCCGGAGGCGACGACCCGGCCGGGGTCGACGATGACGACGCGGTCGGCGACGCGCTCGGCCTCGGCGAGCTCGTGGGTGGTGAGCAGCACGCACACGCCCTCGTCGCGAAGAGACGCGACGATCTCGCGCACGACGACGCGCCCCGCCGGGTCGACGCCCGCGGTCGGCTCGTCGAGGAACGCGACGCGGGGCCGGCCGACGAGCGCGAGCGCGAGCGCGAGCCGCTGGCGCTCGCCGCCCGAGAGGCGCTTCGCGGGCGTCGACGCGACCGCGCCGAGCCCCGCGAGCTCGATGAGGTCCGCCGGGTCGCGCGGATCCTCGTAGTAGGAGGCGAACAGGCGGATGGCCCGCTCGGGCCCCATGACGGGGTAGGCGCCCCCGCCCTGGAGCATCACGCCGATGCGCCCGACGAGCGCGCGGTGGTCGGCGACGGGATCGAGACCGAGCACCCGGACCGTGCCGGACGTCGGGCGGCGGTAGCCCTCGAGGGTCTCGACGGTCGTCGTCTTGCCGGCGCCGTTCGGGCCGATGAGCGCGACGACCTCGCCGGCGTCCGCCTCGAAGGACACGTCGGCGACCGCGACGACCGACCCGAAGCTCACCCGGAGCGCCTCCACCTCGATCGCCGGCATGCGAGCGAGGCTACCGGCTCGGCGCGCGGCGCCCCGGTGCAGCGGCCGCGCGCGTCAGCGCCGGCGCGGCGACTCGAAGCGGTACCCCAGGCCACGGATCGTCGTGATGAGCGCCGGCTTCGACGGATCGGCCTCGATGCGCGAGCGGAGGCGCTTCACGTGGACGTCCAGTGTCTTGGTGTCCCCGACGTAGTCGAGCCCCCAGACGCGGTCGATGAGGGCGTCCCGGGTGACGACGCGCCCCGCGCTGTTCAGCAGCGCTTCGAGCAGCTCGAACTCCTTCAGCGGGAGCTGGACGTCCGCGCCGCGCACCGTGCACTCGTGGCGCTCGGGGTCGAGGCGGACGTCGCCGACCTCGAGGACGGTGCTCGGCGGCTCGGAGGCGGGGAGCGCCACGGGCGGCACCGTGGCCACGGGCCCGGTGACCGAGAGCTCGCGAGGCGTGCGGCGGAGCACCGCCCGCATGCGCGAGACGAGCTCGCGCAGCCGGTAGGGCTTCGCCACGTAGTCGTCCGCCCCGACCTCGAGCCCCACGACGGTGTCGATCTCGGTCGACTTCGCCGTGACCATGATGATCGGGACGTTCGAGCGCGCCCGGATCGCGCGGCACACGTCGAGCCCGGACATCTTCGGGAGCATGACGTCGAGCAGCACGAGGTCGGGCGGGCTCGACTCGAAGAGGCGCAGCGCCTCGGCGCCGTCGCGCGCGACCGTGACGGAGAAGCCCTCGCGCTCGAGGCCGACGAGGAGCGCGTCGACGAACGACTCCTCGTCCTCGGCGAGGAGGATCTCGATCCTGCGGTCGTCGCGGCCCGGGGCGCCGGGAACGCTCACTGCTCGGACCGTCCCTGGACCGGGAGCACGAGCGTGAACGTCGCGCCCTCGCCCTCGCGCGACTCGACCCGCACCGAGCCGTGGTGGTTCTGCGCGACGTGCCGGGTGATCGCGAGCCCGAGGCCCGTACCGCCGGTCTGGCGGCTGCGGCCGTGGTCGACTCGGTAGAAGCGCTCGAAGACGCGCTCGAGGTCGCGGGCCGGGATGCCGATGCCCTTGTCCGCCACGGTGATCACGACGTCGTCGCCCTCGACCCGACCGCTCGCGAGGACGACGCCGCCCTCGTAGGAGAACTTCACCGCGTTCTCGAGCAGGTTGTACACCGCGGACGTGAGCTGGCGCCGGTCGCCGAGCACGGCGACGGGAGGCGAGGGCTCCTCGAGCTTCACCTCGACCGAGCGCTGCTCGGCCGCCGCGCGGACGCGCTCGGCCGCCTCGGCCATCACGAGGTTCACGAGGACCGGCTCGCGCGGCGGGGACTCCTCGCTCTCGATGCGCGTAAGGTCGAGCAGGTCGTCGATCACCCGGGAGATGCGGAAGGCCTCGTGGTGCACGCGCTCGGCGAGGCGGCGGGACACCTCGGGCTCGGTCTCGGCGAGCAGCGTCTCGGCGAGCAGGCCGAGCGCGCCCATCGGCGTCTTCAGCTCGTGGCTCACGTTCGCGACGAAGTCGCGCCGGACCTCCTCGAGGCGCCGCCGCTCCGAGACGTCGTCGATGACCGCGATGACGCCGAGCGCGCGCTGGCCGTTGTCGAGGCTCATCGTGCGGACCGCGAGCGTGCGGCGCGGCGGGCCGTAGAGCTCGAGCGTCCGCTCCTCGGACGCGCCGGGCGCCGTCGACGCGAGGAGCTCGTCCACGGCCTGCGCGGCGAGCGCGTCGCTGTGGCGGTTCCCCATGAGCGCGACCGCGCGCGCGTTGTGGAAGACGGGGTCGCCATGCTCGTCGCACACGATCACGGCCTGCGGGAGGGTGTCGAGCGCCCGTCGCAGCCGGATCGCGTCCGCGCTCGACTCGGCGACGGCCTCTGCGGCGCGGTCCGTCGCGCGCTCGACGAACCCCAGCGCGTCCTCGAGCTCGCGCGGCTCCTCGGGAAGGCTGTCCGCGCCGAGCCTGCTCCCGAGCGCGACGAGCCGCTGTCGGAGCGCCCCGACGCCTCGCCGGCTGCCGAGCGTGTACCCCGCGACCGCGACCGCGACGACGACGACGACGGCGACCGCGACCGCGTACGGCGGGACGCCGAGGTCCGCTAGCACGAGCTGCGACCCGGGAGCTGCACCCTCCAAGCATTGCAGCTCGGCCCAGCGCGCGGATCGTGCGGCCGCTCGATGGAACGGGAACAAATCATATGGGTTGAAATACATCGAAAGTTGTTCTAGTGTGCTGCGCAGGCCCGCACTCGTCGTCCGGCGGGCCGGGGTGGACCACCTCTCCGGCCGGACGGCCTCGTTCGCGACGCCCCCGCGCACCGGCGTGGGGGCCGGAGGAGGTTCCGGGTGCACACCGCCCTCACGACGTCCGCGGCCCACCTGCTGGCGGCCTCGACGATCTCGCTCGACCCGAGCGCGTCGTCGCTGCCCGGCAGCTCGGTCATCCAGAGCCTCGTCAACGGGATCGGCTGGTGGGGCCTCGTGGCCTCGCTCGTCGGCCTCGTCGTCGGGGCGGCGACCTGGGCGCTCGGCGCCCACACGAACAACTACCAGCACGCGTCGAGCGGGCGCCGCGCGGTGCTCGTCTCCGGCGCCGCCGCGCTCGTGATCGGCGCCGCGCCGCAGGTGCTCTCGTTCCTGTTCAACGCCGGCCAGAGCGTCCACTGAGCGCGGCCGTGCCCACGAGCGCGCCGGTCGCGGCGTCTCTGTTCGGCCTCGGCGCGGGCGCGGTGCGCGCGATCGTCGACACGATGCTCGGCGAGATCACGCGCTGGGTCGCCGCGGGCGCGGGCAGCGTCCTCGGCTCGCTCGGCGCGGTGCTCACGTCGACGACGACGCCGGACCTCGGCGCCGGGTTCCTCGGGGAGTACGCGACGATGACCGCGATATCCGCGGGCCTCGCGCTCCCGTTGCTGCTCCTCGCGGTCGTCCGGGCCGTCGTCCACCAGGACCTCGCCGAGCTGCTGCGCGCGGCGCTCCTGCGGCTGCCCGTCGCGCTGCTCCTCGCCGGCGCCGCGGTCGGGCTCGTCTCGCTCGCGCTCCAGGCGGCCGACGCGTTGAGCGGGGCGCTGCTCGCCGTCGCGGGCCACCCGGTCGGGGCCTTCGTCGGCAACCTCGTCGCCGACCTCACCGTGGCCTCCGCCGCCTCGGGGAGCGCCGCCGACGGCGGGTTCGCCGCGCTGCTCCTCGCGGCCGTCGCGGCGGTCGTCGCGTTCCTGCTCTGGGTCGAGCTCGTCGTGCGCTCGGCGGCCGTCGCGGCCGCGACGCTCTTCGTCCCGCTCGCGCTCGCGGGGCTCGTCTGGCCGGCGACCGCGCACTGGGCCCGGCGGCTCGCCGAGACGCTCTTCGCCCTCGTGCTCGCGAAGGTCGTCGTCGCGGGGGTCCTCGCGCTCGCGGGCACGATGCTCGCGTCGGGTACGGGGATCTCGGGCGCGATCGAGGGCGTCGCGCTGCTCCTGCTCGCGACCTTCGCGCCGTTCACGGTGCTGCGCCTCGTGCCGATGGTCGAGGGTGGCGCGATCTCGCACCTCGAGGGGAGCGCCGGGAGGACGGTCGCCCGCGCGGTACGGACCGCGAGCCTCACGTCGGTGATCGGCTCCGCGGCCGGCGACGTCGTCGGGAGCGCCACCGGCGCGGCGCGCTCGGCGCTCTCCGGCACCGGTGGCCCGGGCGGCGGCGCGTCGGGCGCTCCTCCCACGGTCCTCGACGACGTACCGGTCATGGAGGGCGTGGACCTCGCCTCACCGGAGGTCCAGGAGGAAGCCGCGCGGTACGACCGCAGCGCGCACGCGGCACGCGGCGGCGACGGAGGGCTCGCGTGAGCGCGGACGAAGGGCACCACTACCGGTTCGGGCCGCGCGACCGCCGGGGCCTCGTCGCGGGTGCGCGCGCCTCGCAGGTGGTCGTCTCGAGCGCATCGCTCGTCGGTGCGGTCGCGCTTCTGCGCGCGGTGCACGGGACGCCCGGAGGCACCGCGGCCTTCGCGCTCGTCGTGTCCGGCCTCGCGGCCGCGTTCGTGCCGGTGCGCGGGCGCACGGCCGACGAGTGGTTGCCCGTCGCGGTGCGCTTCGCTGCGTCGTGCGTGCTCGGCCGCCGGCGGACGGTCGTCGCGGACGGATCGCCGAGCCCGGGAGCGCGACCCCCCGGCCCGTTCGCTCGGCTCGAGCTGTGCGAGCTGAGCTCGCCGGCCGTCGGGGGTCCGTTCGGCGCGGTGCACGACGGGCGCGCGGCGACCTTCACCGCGGTGCTCTCGCTCGGAGCGGACTCGTTCGCGCTGCTCGGCGAGGAGGACCGCGCCCGCCGGGTCGCCGCGTGGTCGGGCGTGCTCGCGGCGGTGTCCGGGGCATCGTCGTCGATCCACCGTCTCCAGTGGATCGAGCGGACGCTTCCCGACCGCGGCGAGGCGATGTGGCGGCACCTCGCGCGCCGCGGCTGCGCGTCCGCGAGCTCGCCGGGAGCGTCCGCGGCGCGCCGCTCCTACGAGGAGCTGCTCGACGAGGAGGGGACCGGCCTGCTGCGCCACGAGCTGTTCCTCGCGTGCACGGTGCGTGCGGGACGCTCGGCCGGCGGCGCGCTCGGCGAGCAGGTCGCGCAGCTCGAGCGCCGCTGCCGGGCCGCGGCGATCCCGGTGGACGGGGTGCTCTCGCGCACGGGCCTCGCGACACTGCTGCGGCGGAGCTTCGACGTGCTCCCGGGATCCGGCCTGTCCGCGTGGCCGTGGCCCTCCGCGGTCGAGGTCTCGTGGTCCGCGCTCCGCACGGACGGCACGTGGCACGCGACGTACTGGATCGCCGAGTGGCCACGCAGCGACGTCGCGAGCGACTTCCTGCTGCCGCTGCTCGTCGGGTGCCCCGAGCGACGCTCGGTCTCGGTGGTCATGGCGTCGGTGCCGCCGAGGCGCGCGATCCGCGCCGCCGAGCACGCGCGCACCTCCACGACCGCGGACGCGGACCTCCGCCGCCGTCACGGCTTCGCGACGTCCGCGCGACGCCACCGCGAGCACGAAGCAGTCATGCGGCGCGAGAGCGAGCTCGCGGAGGGGCACGCGGCCTACCGGTTCTCGGGTTACGTGACCGTGACGGTCGCGGACCCCGGCGCTCTCGAGGGCGCGTGCGCGCGGGTCGAGCAGGCGGCCGCGCTCTCGCGGGTCGAGCTGCGGCGCCTCTACGGCGCCCAGGGTGACGCGGCGACTTTCACGCTTCCGGTGGGAAGGGGGTGCGCGTGAGGATCCCCGCGCACGAGGCGACGACCGCGCAGCTCGGCGCCGCCTACCCGCTCGTCGCGAGCCGGGCGCTGCCGACCGGCGGCGTGCTCGTCGGCCGGGACCTGCTCGGCGGGGCGTTCGTCCACGACCCGTTCGAGCTCTACGGGGCCGGTGCCCTCACGAACCCGAACATGCTCGTGTTCGGCCAGATCGGCCGCGGCAAGAGCGCGTTCGTGAAGACCTACCTCTACCGCCAGGCGGCGTTCGGCCGCCGGATCGTCGTGCTCGACCCGAAGGGCGAGTACGGGCCGCTCGCCCGCGCGCTCGGCGCGTCCCCCGTCGCGCTCGCCCCCGGCGGGCCTCTCCGGCTGAACCCGCTCGAGGCCGCGCTCGCCGGGCCGGGCGGCGGTTCCGAGGCCGCGCGCCGCCGCCTCGCGCGGTGCGCGGCGGTCTCGTCGGCGGCGCTGCGGCGCGAGCTCTCGCCGCTCGAGCACGCGGGTGTCGAGGTCGCGCTCGACGACGTCGCCTCGCGTTCCGCCGTGGCGACTATCCCGAGCGTCGTCGAGGCGCTGCTCGAGCCGACGCCCGCTGCGGCGCGCGCGATCGGCGCCTCGCTCGCGGCGCTTCGCGCGGGGACGCGCGACCTCGCGCTCGAGCTCCGGCGCCTCGTCCACGGCGAGCTGCGCGGGATGTTCGACGGTCCGACGAGCCCGGACGTCGAGCTCGACGGACCGGCCGTCGTCCTCGACCTCTCCGCCGTCTACCACTCGCCCGCGCTCGGCGTGCTCGTGACCTGCGCCGCGGCCGCGCTCGAGCGCGCGGCCGACGGCGGCCCGGGAGCGCGCACGATCCTCGTGGTCGACGAGGCGTGGGCGGTGCTCGCGAACCTCGGCGCGGCCCGCTACCTCCAGGCGTCGTGGAAGCTCGCCCGGTCGCGGGGCCTCGCGAACCTCGCGGTCCTCCACCGGGTCTCCGACCTCGCCGCGGTCGGCGGGGCCGGCAGTGCCGTCTCGCGACTCGCCGAAGGGCTCGTGGCCGACTCCGAGACCGTCGTCTGCTACGCGCAGCCCGCGGCCGAGCTCGCGACCGCGGCCGCGGTCCTCGGGCTGTCCGAGGAGGAGTCGCGTGCAGTCCTGCGGCTCGGCCGGGGCGTCGCGCTGTGGAAGGTCGGCGGCCGCTCGTTCCTCGTCGAGCACCGGCTCGCGCGCGCCGAGCGCGCGCTCGTCGACACCGACGCGCGGCTCGTCGCGCGGCCGGAGCGCTGACGTGGGCGCTGCACGGGGCCCCGCGCGGCCTTCCGACCGGCGCATCGGCCGGCTGCGCGAACGGGGCACGACAAGCGACACCCTCGCCGGTCTCGGCGTGCTCGCGACCGCGTTCCTCTCGGTGTCGTGCTGGCTCGCGGGGGGACTCGGCGCGGTCGCCTCGGGTCGTCGGTGGCCTCCGGTGGCGCTCCGCAGGAGCCTCGCGCTCCTCGTGGGCGTGCTCGCCCACCCCCGGACGCCACGGCTCGCGTGGCCGCCGGCGGTGCGCGCGGCGCTGCCCGGGACACTGCTGTTCTACGCCACGCTCGGGTCCGTGTGGATCGCGGCCGCGGCGCTCGGCGTGCTGTCGGCGCGGCTCGCGCGCCGCAGGCCGCGCGCCGCGTCGCCAGGGGCACGTC
>DAHUXW010000074.1 GCA_027306925.1 Acidimicrobiaceae bacterium
CTCGGCCGGCGCGGGGAGCGCCGCGGCTGCCACGGCTGCTCCTGGCGCGACGCTCGCCCCGCTGCCGGCGATCCCGCCACTGCCCGCGGCGCCGCCTCCCGTCGCGGCGGCGCCGGCCGCGGCACCGGTTCACGCCACGACGGGACCGTCCGGTGTCGGCTGAGCGCGCCGCGCCGACGCGCGGTCTGCCGTCCGCGGCCCGGCGCGGCCTCCGCGCGCACGCGGCCCCCGGCCCCGACGAGCTCGTCGAGCGCACCCGCGCGATGGGCGGCGACGTGACCGTCCGAGCGGCGTCCCGGCGCACGCGACCGGCAGACGGCGCCGCGCACGCGCCGCTCGAGGCCGCGGTCGCACGCGCGCTCGAGATCTTCCACGAGGTCGACCGGGCATGCACCTGCTCCGACGCCACGAGCGCGCTCGCCCGTGCGAACGCCGCGCCCGACCAGTGGCACGTCGTACCGGACCTGCTCGTCGCGGCCGTCGCAGAGAGCCACGACGCCTACAAGCGCTCGTCCGGCCGATTCGACCCGCGTCTCCCCCCGCCGTTCGCGGCGCGCGGCCATGGCGAGCGTGCCGGGCCCACGGACGAGGCGGAGCGCGGCGCACGCGCGACACCTGGGCGCGCGACCGGATCGTCGCGCGCGTGGCGCCCCCAGGTACGCCACGCGCATCGCGCGATCCATCTCGACGGCGCGCCGATCGATCTCGGGGCCATGGCCAAGGGCCTCGCAGTGCGCTGGGCGGCCGCCGCGGTCGCTTCGGCCGCGACCGACTTCCTCGTCGAGGCCGGTGACGTGGTCTTCTGTGCCGGTCGCGCACCCGACGGCGGCCCGTGGCGCCTGGGCGTCGAGGACCCGTGCGGCGGTGGCGCACCGGTCGCCGTGCTCGCGCTCGGCGACACCGGGGCCGCGATCTCGTCGAGCCGCGCGCCGCGGTGGACGGTCGACGGCACGCCGACGCACGACCTCGTCGACCCGTCGACCGGCCGGCCGGCCGGCGAGGGCCTGTCGTCGGTCACCGTCGTCGCGCGGGATCCCGCGACCGCGGGCGTGTGGAGCAAGGCGCTCTTCCTCGCGGGCGCGAGCGGTGTCGAGGCGGCGGCACGTCAGGCCAGCGCCGCCGCGCTCTGGGTCGGATCGGACGGCTCGCGGGGCCACACACAGGAGCTCGTACCCGTGCTCGAACGGCAGGCCCCGTGACTCAGCCCGGGCTGCACCGAGCGCGCTCCGTCCTCTCGCTCCTCGTGACCGCGGGAGCGGTGTCCGCGCTCGCAGTCGGCGCCGGAGCGGTCGCCGCACGCGCGTTCGCACCGACGCTGCACAGCCGCTACTTCCCGTGGATCACCGGACGCGCGCTCGGAGTCGCGGCGTACTTCGCGCTCACCGGGCTCGTGCTGCTCGGCACCTGGATGCGCCACCCGTGGCGTTTCGCGGTGCCGGCACTGCACGGCGAGACCCGCCTGCGCACCCACGCCGCGCTCGGTGTCGCGACCATCGTGCTCGTCGCGGGGCACCTCGTCTCGCTCGCGGCCGACCGGTACGCGGGGGTCGGCTGGTGGGGGGCGCTCGTTCCCGGAATGTCGCACTACCGCACGCTGCCGGTCGCGCTCGGCGTCGTCGCGTTCCTCGCACTCGTCGCGATCGGTGCGACGGCCGGCCTCGCCGGAGCGCGCGGCACGCGGCACTGGCTCGCGGTCCATCGCGTCTCGGTCGCGACGTTCGCCGCCGTGTGGGTGCACGGCCTGTTCGCCGGGACCGACGCCCGGACGCTGCGCGTCGTGTACGTGGTGACCGGGCTCGCGGTCGTCGCGGTCGTCGCGACCCGGCACGCCGCTCGCCCCGCGACCCGGCGCGTGCCCGCCGACCGCCCCGCCGTGCCCGCCGACGCCACGCGCGAAGTGCTGGGCGACACGCGACGCGAGGTGCTCTCCGAGACCGCACGCGAGGCGCGCGCCGGGCGTGCGGCGACGCGATGACGGCGCCGCTGCTCGAGGTCGAGGAGTCGGTGCCGCACGACACTGCGGCCAGCTTCGGCGTCGCAGCCGGTGCGGCGACGCGCCTTCTCGCCGGCCCTCCCGCGAGCGCCGGCGCCGAACGGTACGCCGCGCACCTGGACCGGCTCGGACCCGCCGGTCACCTGGGCCGGGAGCCGGCGGAGCTCCGTTCGGCCGTGCGAGCGAGCGGCCTTCTCGGTCGGGGCGGCGGCGAGTTCCCGCTCGCGCGCAAGCTCGACCTCGCCGCCGCGAGCCCGGGCGCGCCGATCGTCGTCGTGAACGCGAGCGAAGGAGAGCCCGCGAGCCGGAAGGACGCGACGCTCATCTCGCTGCGGCCGCACGTCGTCCTCGACGGGGCCGAGGCCGTCGCGGCCGCGATCGGCGCGGACGAGATCGTCGTCTACCTGCACCGCGAGCGCTCGGGCGTGTGCGGCGCGCTCGCGCGCGCGCTCGAGGAGCGACGCCGGGCCGGCGCCGCAGCTTCGATACGGCTCGTCGACGGTCCGGACCGCTACGTCGCGGGCGAGGCGAGCGCGGTCGTGCGCTTCCTGTCCGGCGGCCCGGCGGCGCCGCGGCGCACGGCGGTCCCGCCCGCCGCCGCGGGCGTGGGAGGCCGCCCAACGGTCGTGAGCAACGCGGAGACAATCGCGCACGCGGGGCTCGTCGTGCGCTTCGGCGCCCCGTGGTTCGCGCAAGCCGGCACCGACGGCTGCCCGGGGTCGACACTTCTCACGCTCGCGGGCGACGTGTCCGTCCCCGGAACCGTGGTCGAGGTCGTGAGCCCGACGACGTTCGGCCAAGTCCTGCACGAAGCCGGCGGCCTCGCCGTTCCGCCCCGTGCGCTGCTGATCGGCGGCTACGCGGGGAGCTGGGTCGACGCGGCCGCGGCATGGTCTGCTCCGGTGGACCGCCACGCGCTCGGGCTCGCCGGCCTGCGGCTCGGGTGCGGGCTCGTCGCGGCGCTCGGGGACGACCGGTGCGGGATCGCCGAGACCGCGCGGATCGTCGCCTGGATGGCGGGCGAGTCGGCGGGCCAGTGCGGGCCGTGCGCGCTCGGGCTCCCCGCGATGGCGACCCTCATGGGTGCGGTCGCAGACGGACGTGCGCGACGGGCGGACGTCCGGGAGCTCCGGCGCCTCGCGGCGTCGGTGCGCGGCCGTGGCGCGTGCGGGCACCCGACGGGCGCTGCCGAGATCGTCGAGAGCGCGCTCGACACGTTCGCGGACGAGCTCCGCCTCCACGTGCGCGGTCGTGCCTGCCGGGCGACCGGCGACGGCCTGCCGCTGCCCGCAACCCCCGTGGACGGGTCGCGCCGGTGACCGGCGACCGCGCGCCGGCGCCGCGCTCCGACCCGCCGACGGGACCGGTCAGGCTTCAGCTCGACGGCGCACGCTGCGACGGCCACGGGATCTGCTCGCTGCGCTGCCCCGAGCGCGTCGCGCTCGACGAGTGGGGCTTCGCGGTCGTCGACCCCACGCCGATCTCGGGCCGGGCCTCGGCGGCCCGTGCGGTGCGCGCGTGCAACGCGTGTCCCGCCGACGCGCTCACGGTCGTCGCGCCCGACGGCGGGGGCGGCGGGCCGGTGCTGCTCCGCGACCGCCGTCGCCGAGTGAGACGATGACGGGCGTGGAAGTCCGGGATCCCACCGAGCACGGCCGGTTCCCGCGCCGACCCGGCGCATGGCGCTCGGCGTCGACGTTCTGGCTGCTCGGAGTCGTCGTCGTCGCGTCCGGCGCCGTCGCGCTCGTGCTCGCGCGCTCGGGCGCCCCGGGAGGCGCGCTGCCGAGCGCGCTCCAGGTGGGATCCGGCACGGTGCCGGCCGCTTCGAGCGCTCCGGCGCACCCCGCCGCGGGCCCGGCGGCGAGCTCCGTACCGGGCACGACCGTGCCGCCCGGCACACCCGAGTCGACCACCACCTCGACGGCTGCGACGCCGAGCACCACGACGCCGACCACCGAGCCCGCGAGCACGGTCCCCGCGGCCACCGCCCCGCCGACGACGCTCGCACCCTCCCGGGACTCGGCGGCGACCGCCGCCGCACCGACGGCCACGACCTCGACGACGGCCCCCCCGCGCGGCTCCAGCGTCACGACGGTCACGACGCGCCAGCCGGTGACCGACGACGACGGACGGACGCACGGCGGGCGGCCGTCGAACGGCACGGTCGCCGACAACTGACCGCACCGACCGACTCGACGCATCCGGTGACGCGCCGGTTTCCGCGGGGGCGCTCCGGCACCGCAGTGCGCCTCGCCGCGCTGCACGGCGGGATCCTCGTCGTCGTGCTCGGCGCCGTCGCGATCGCGCTCGTGTCGAGCTTCTCCTCCAGCTACCAGGCCGTCGCGGCGAGCAACCTCGCGGACGAGCTCCGGACGTTCGCGCACGCGGCCGCCGACCGCCCGGCCGGCGAACAGCTCGAAGCGTTCTCGGTCGGCTACCTCGAATCGCACGCGCTCGCGTCGGGAGGTGCGGTGCTCGTCGCGCTACCGACGGGTGCGCGCGTCCAGACCGCGAGCGGCGCGAGCCTCGCGCGCTCGCCGGCCGTCGCGGCACTGCTCGCCCACCCGCCGAGCGCTTCGGAGGTCTTCGCCACGACCGTCGGCGGCCACCCGGTCGAGCTCGCTGCGGCGCCGCTGCTCGAGGGCGCACGGCGCGTGGGGACCATCGTCGCGACCGCGGACCTCACGCCGTTCGCCGCCGAGCGGGCGCGAGTCCTCGCGCTCTCGCTCGCGGAGGCGGCGGTCGCGCTCGCTGCGGGTGTCGCGAGCAGCTACGTGCTGCTGCGAAAGCTGCTCCGCACGGTCGGGCGCATCACGTCGGCGGCCGACGAGATCGGGCGCTCGAGCCTCGACCGCCGCCTCGGCGACCAGGGAACCGACGACGAGGTCGGGGACCTCGCGCGCACCTTCGACGAGATGCTCGACCGGATCGAGACCGCGATGGCCGGTCAACGGCGCCTCCTCGCGGACGTGTCCCACCAGCTCCGCACGCCGCTCACGGTCGCGCGCGGCCACCTCGAGGTCCTCGGCCGCACCGGCGCCGCGGACCCCACGGCGGTCAAGGAGACGATCGACCTCGTCGTCGACGAGCTCGGGCACATGGGGGCGGTCGTCGAGCGACTGCTCATGCTCGGGCACGCGATGGACTCCGACTTCCTCGCCCGCACGCCGGTCGACCTGCGCGCGCTCCTCGGCGACTGCTTCGCCGCGGCCCAGGTTCTCGCGAGCCGGACGTTCCTCCTCGAGCCCGTGCCCGACCGCGTGCTGCTCGTCGACGAGGCGAAGGTCCGGGGGGCGGTCCTCAACCTCGTCGCGAACGCGGTGAAGGCGACGGTGCCTGGGGACACGATCCGGCTGTCGGCACTGCTCGACGAGGTACGCGGCGAGATCGAGCTCGTCGTGGAGGACTCCGGCCCCGGCATCCCCGAGCACCAGCGCGCGGCCGCGCTCGAGCGCTTCTCGCGCCCGGGTGCGCGGTCCGAGGGCGGCACCGGCCTCGGGCTCGCGATCGTGAAGGCGGTCGCCGAGTCGCACGGGGGCCGGGTGGCGATCGGCGAGTCGGACCTGGGCGGCGCCCGCGTGTCGATCGTGCTCCCGTCGGGTCGGGACCGCTACGGCGAAGGGAGCGAACGCTGAGGATCCTGGTCGTCGAGGACGACGAGCGCATCGCGTCGTTCCTCGTGAGGGGGCTGCGCGCCGAGGGCTACGCGGCGATCGTGGTCGGCAACGGGGAGGACGCCGAGCACCTGCTCGGGCTGGCCGTCGAGCCGTTCGACCTCGTGCTGCTCGATCTCGGCCTCCCCGGCGTGTCCGGCGAGGACGTGCTGCGCAACCTGCGCCGGCGCGACCCCGCGCTCCCCGTCGTCATCCTCACCGCCCGCGCCGAGGTCGGCGAGAAGGTCCGCGGGCTCGACCTCGGCGCGAACGACTACGTGACGAAGCCCTTCGCGTTCGAGGAGCTGCTCGCACGCATCCGCGCCGCGGTGCGCTCGAGCACGCAGCCGACCGCGAGCGAGCTCGTCGTCGCAGACCTGCGTCTCGACCTGTTCACGAAGATCGCGCAGCGCGGCGGCCGCCGGATCGAGCTCGCGCCGCGCGAGTGGGCGCTGCTCGAGCTGTTCATGCGGCATCCGACCCACGTGCTGTCCCGGACGCGGATCCTCAGCGAAGTCTGGGAGTACGACTTCGACCCCGGCAGCAACGTGGTCGACGTCTACGTCGGCTACCTGCGCCGAAAGCTCAACCTGCCGGGTCTCGAGCCGATGCTGAAGACCGTGCGCGGCGCCGGGTACCGCCTCGTCGAGCAGCCGTGAGCACCGCGGGTCGGCCGCGACGCCGGCCCGGACGAGCCGCGGGCTCGTCGACGCCCCGTGAGCCGCGGGCCTCCGTGCGACGTCGCCGGTGCGGTGCGGCCGCGCGCCGAGAGTTCACGCCCGTGAAACGACGGCCCCGCGATGATCGGCGAGTGGGCGCCCGCTTCGCACCGTCGCCAGCCGGCGCTTCGCGCGTGCCGGCTCGCGCGACGGTGCCTTGACGCCCCACGCTCGAGGCCTCGACCGCCGGTCCCCGCCCGAGCCCGTACGTGGCGGCGACCCGCTCCGCAACTACTGGCACCCGGTCGCGTGGGCCTCGGGGCTCCGCGGCGTCCCGGCCTCGACGACGCTGCTCGGCGAGCGGGTCGTGCTGTGGCGCGACGCGGGCGGCCATCCCGTCGCTGCGTCGGACCGATGCCCGCACCGCGGCACCGCGCTCTCGTTCGGACGGGTCGACGCGCGCGGCTGCGTCGTCTGCCCGAACCACGGCTGGACCTACGACGCGTCCGGCGCGTGCGTGCGCGTACCGCAGCTCGCGGCGGGCGTGCCGGCCGACCGGCGCGCGCGGCTCGTCCTCTTCTCCTGCGAGGAGCGGTACGGGCTCGTGTGGGTGTGCCTCGGGGCCCCGGTCGCGGACGTCCCCGCCTTCCCGGAGTGGTCGGACCCGGGCTACCCGCACGTCGCGTGCGCGCCCTTCACCTCGCGCACGAGCGCGGCGCGCATGGTCGAGAACGTCGCGGACCCCGGCCGCCTCGGCTACGTGCACGACGGGCTCCCCCGCTCGCGTCACGAGCTCGTCGTACCCGCGCATCGCGTCGAGCAGGTGGGGGACGAGCTCCGCACCACGACGAGCTTCGACACGGTCGGACTCCTCGCTCGCGACGCGGCGACGCCCGAGCGCGCGCCTGCTCGACGCGGACGCACGCGGCGCCTTCGAGGACGCCGTCACCCGGGTCGCCCGCGAGCTCGACTGTCGGGTCGTGGAGCGCGAGGTCGCAGGTCGACCGTCGCGCCGCGGACGCCCTGCGCCCGCTCCTCGAGCACGCCCGCACCGGCTCGGCGGCGCGCCCGCTCCGACGTGCCCGCGCGCGGTGCGCTCGCTACAGTCGCGCGGGTGCCGGGCATGCCGCAGCTCAGCTTCACGCTGCACAACTCGCTGACCGCGTGGGGCACCGGCCCGTTCGCACTGCTCGCGCTCGTCGGCCTCGTCGCGCTCGGCGCGTGGTACCTGCGGGCCGACTGGCGGCTCGCGACCCGGGGGCGGGCGTGGAACCGCTGGCGCACGGTGTCGTTCCTCGCAGGTCTCGTGTCCGTCGACCTCGCGCTCCAGTCGCCCGTCGCGACCTACACCGCGACGTACTTCCAGGCGCACGTGCTCCAGCACCTGCTGCTGATGGTGGTCGGACCGCCGCTCCTCGCGCTCGGGGCACCCTCGACGCTGCTGCTCCAGAGCTCGAGCCGCCAGGCGAAGGCCCGCTGGCTGCGGATCCTGCACAGCAGGCCGTTCGCGGTCGTGAGCCATCCCGTGCCGGTCTGGTTCCTGTACTACGGCGCGATGTACCTCTTCTTCCTCACGCCGGTGATCGGCTTCTCGATGCGGCACATGGCGCTCATGGACGCGATCAACGTGGGTTTCCTGCTCGGCGCGACGCTCTTCTGGTGGCCGACCATCGGCATCGACCCGGTGCCTCGCTGGCGGATGGGGCACGGTGCGCGGATGCTCAACCTTTTCATCGGCGTGCCGGTCGAGACGTGGCTCGGCATCGCGCTGATGAACGAGAGCCGCCCGAGCGCACGAGCCGACGCCGCGATGTACACGCTGGCGAGCATCCACACCGGCGGGAGCCTGCTCTGGATCATCTCGGAGATCGCGTCCGCCGGTGCGATCCTGCCGATCTTCATCCAGTGGATGCGCTCGGAGGATCGCAAGGCCGCGCGCGCGGACGCCGCGCTCGACGCGCGCGACGAGCGCGACGCGGCGCTGTCCGCCGAGCTCGCGCAGGAGGCGGACGCGGGTGTCGACGGGCTCGTGTCGCGCTGGGAGATCGCGATGCGGGCGCCCGTCGAGCCGGCGTGGCAGCCCGCGTCGGGAGGCGCGCGACCGCCCGAGCCGGCGCCGCCGGCCTGAGGGCACCACCCGCGCGCCGCCCGCGCGCCGCTAGCGTCGCCGGCGTGGGCCCCGTGCACGTCGAGACCTCGGCCGACGGGGTCGACCTCGCGGTGCACGTGCTCGCGGGCACAGGCGCTCCGGCGGTGCTCGTCCATGCGACGGGCTTCCACGGCCTCGTCCTCGCGCCCCTCGCGCAGCTCCTCGGCGTGCGCTTCACGTGCGTCGCGCCCGACTTGCGCGGCCACGGCGGTTCGGGGGCGCCAGCCGACGGGGACTACTCGTGGGACGGGTTCGGCCTCGACGTGCTCGCCGCCGCACGGCTCGCGACGCGTGTCGCGCTCGCGGACCGGGGAGGCGGCGCCACCCGCGCCGAGCGGCCCGTCGGCTTCGGCCACTCGCTCGGCGGGACTGCCCTCCTGCTGGCGGAGGCCCGCGAGCCAGGGACGTTCGCCGCGCTCTACTGCTACGAGCCGATCCTGTTCGATCAGAACGACCGACGTCCGCTCGACCTGGCCAACCCGATGTCGGACGCCGCGCGGCGCCGGCGGGCGAGGTTCGCGTCGCGTCGCGAAGCGCTCGACCGCTACCGGGCACGCCCTCCGCTCGCGCTGCTCGACGCCGCCGTGCTCGAGGCCTACGTCGAGCACGGCTTCGTCGACGCGGCCGACGGCGCAGTCGAGCTCGCGTGCTCGCCGGAGACCGAGGCGCTCGTGTTCGCGAACGGGTACGCCTGCGACGCGCTGGACCGGATCGGGGGGATCACCTGCCCGGTCGTCCTCGCGCACGGCGGCGCGAGCAACGACGTCGGCCGCGGCGCGCTCGCCCGGGCGACGGCGCAACTCCGCGACGCCCGCCTCGTCGAGGTCGACGGGCTCGGCCACCTCGGGCCCCTCGAGGACCCGGCAGCGGTCGCCGAGTCCGTGCTCTCGAACCTCGGGACAGCCGGAGCGTAGCCTGGCGAGATGAGCTACCCGCTCCCGACGACCCTCACCCCGTCGAAGATCACGAAGTTCATGAGCTGCCCGCTCGCGTTCCGCTTCTCGTACCTCGACCACCTTCCGGAGCCCGCGTCGCCGCACCTCGTCCGGGGGACGCTCGTGCACAAAGCGCTCGAGCTCCTCCTCGCCACCGCGCGCCCCTCGGACCGGACGCGTGAGCGCGCCTTCGCCGCTCTCGACGACGCCTGGAGCCGGCTCGCCGACGGGGACATCGCGTCCCTCGGCCTCGACGACGCGGGCCGTGCGACGTTCCGGCGGGAGGCCGAAGCGCTCGTGACCCGCTACTTCGCCGTCGAGGACCCGTCCGCCGTCCGGCCCGTCGGCATCGAGCTCGACCTCCGGGTCGAGCTCGACGGCGTGGAGCTGCGCGGGATCATCGACCGCCTCGACCGCCTCGACAGCGGCGACCTCGTCGTAGTCGACTACAAGACGGGCAGGGCGCCACGCGCGGAGCACGCTCGCTCGCGCATGATCGGCGTCCACTTCTACGCGCTCCTGTGCGAGCAGGTGCTCGGCCGCGCGCCGAGCGAGGTGCGCCTCGTGTACCTGCGCGACCCCGTCGTCGTGTCGGAGGCGCCGAGCGCGCAGACGCTCCGCGGGATCCGCCAGCGCGCTGGCGCGGTGTGGCGCGCGATCGAGCGAGCGTGCGACCAGGACGACTTCCGCCCGAGCCCCTCCCGCCTCTGTCCCAGCTGCGCGTTCCGCGCGCACTGCCCCGCGTTCGGCGGCGATCCCGCGCACGCGCGCCCTGCGCCCGGCCCGACGGCCGTGGCCGAGGTGGCCCCGCTCGCCGGTTAGCCTTCGAGCCGATGACCGACGACCTCGTGGGCGCCTTCGACAACCGTGCCGACGCGCTCGCGGCGGGACTGCGCGGCAACGCGCTCGCCGACCGGGTGTTCTACACAGCATCCGCGCTCGGAGACTTCGGCCTGATCTGGGTCGTCTTCGCGCTGCTGCGGGCCCTGCGCGGCGGTGCTCGAAACGAGCGGGCCGCCGCGCGCGCGATCGTCGCGACCGGGATCGAGTCCTTCACTGTGAACGTGCTGTTGAAGTCCGTCTTCCGCCGCACCCGGCCCGTCGAGCAGCCCGACCACCCGCTCCCCCTGCGCCAGCCGCTCTCGTCGAGCTTCCCGTCGGGGCACGCGACGGCCGCGTTCTGCGGCGCGACGTTGCTGTCCGACGGCGACCCGCTCGCACCCGTCTACTTCGCGACCGCCGCGGTCGTCGCGGCGAGCCGTGTCCACGTGCGGATCCACCACGCGTCCGACGTCGTCGGAGGCGTCGTGATCGGCCTCGCGCTCGGCCAGGTCGCGAAGCGTCTCTTCCCGCTCCGAAGGGGCGGGCGCGCGCAGATGAGGAGTTGGAGATGAGTGTCGGCATCGTCATGGGGAGCGACTCGGACGAGCAGGTGATGCGGGGAGCCGCGGACGCGCTCGACGAGTTCGGCGTCGAGTGGGAGATGCGCGTGCTGTCCGCGCACCGGACACCTGACGACGCGATCGCGTGGGCGCGCGGCGCGCACGAGCGAGGGGTGAAGGTGATCATCGCCGGCGCCGGCGGCGCGGCCCACCTACCAGGCGTCCTCGCGGCTGTGACGCCGCTGCCGGTCATCGGCGTCCCGGTGTCGCTCAAGGTGCTCGACGGTCTCGACTCGCTGCTGTCGATCGTCCAGATGCCGCGGGGCATCCCGGTCGCCGCGGTCGCCGTCGACGGAGCGAGGAACGCCGGGTTGCTCGCCGTGCGGATCCTCGGCACGGGCGACGAGACGATCTCGGCGGAGATCGTCGCCGCCCAGCGGCGCCTCGCCGACGAGGTGCGGGCGAAAGACGCCGCGCTCCAGGCACGGCTCGGACGCTGACGGCGACGGTGACGCGCCGAGCGACCTCGGGAGACCGGCCGCCGACGTGAGCGAGCTCGCGCGACGGCTCGGGTTCTCCGACGGCGACCGGGTCGTCGTCGTGTGCTGCGACGAGCTCGGGTTCTCCCACGGGGCCAACGTCGCGGTGTACGGCGCGCTCCGCACCGGCGTCGCGACGTCCGCGTCGCTCATGGTCCCCGCGCCCTGGTCGCGCGGCGCGGCCGCCGCGTACCGGGGCGAGGACGTCGGCTGCCACCTCACGCTGAACGCGGAGCTCGACCTGTACCGCTGGGGGCCGATCACCCACGCGCCGTCGCTCCTCGACGGCGACGGCGGCTTCCCCCGCACCGTTTCGGACGTGTGGGAGCACGCAGACCTCGACGAGGTGCGCCGCGAGTGGCGCGCCCAGGTCGAGCGCGCGATCTACTGGGGGTTCGACGTCACCCACCTCGACGTGCACCTCGGCGAGGTCGAGCTGAAGCCCGAGTTCTTCGACGTCTACCTCGACATCGCGGAGGACCTCCACCTGCCGGTCCGGCTGCCCGCCCAGGAGCAGGAGGCCCGCGTCGGCTTCCCGTTCCGCGACCTCGCGCGGATGCGCGGGGTCCTCGCCCCCGATCGCGTCGTGTCGGCCGGCGCGCTCGCCGCCGGCGCCGGCTCGGTCGACGACGCGGTCGCCACGCTTCCCGCCGGCGTCACCGAGATCCACGCGCACCCGGCGATCGACACGCCCGAGCTGCGCGCGGCGGCTCCCGACTGGGCGCAGCGCGTCGAGGAGCAGGGCCTGCTCGACGCAGGTGGCGGCCTCGCCGCGGCCTTCGCGCGGGCGGGCGTGCAGCTCGTCGGCTACCGCGCGCTTCGCGACGCGATGCGCTCCCAGTCGAGCGGTGCGAGCAGCTTCGCGTAGCTCGTGAGGAACGTGCTCGCCGCGTTGCGCCCGTAGTTCGCGATCCTCTCGTAGCCGCTCGTCTCGTACAGCCGCATCGCCTCGAGCTGGCGAGGGCCCGTGTCGAGGTAGATCTCCGTGTAGCCGAGCTCCGAGGCGCACACCTCGAGCGCGGCGAGCAGCAGGCGCGACAGCCCCGTGCGGCGCGCGGGCGCCTCGACCCAGATCCGCTTCAGCTCCGCCGTCGACTCGCCGACCTCGCACCGCCGCACGCCGCCGCACGCGAGCGGTCGTCCGTCGCGCTCGACGACCACCCACGCACCGCTCGGCGGGCGGAAGTCGCCGGCGTCGAGGGACATCTCGCTACGGTCGAAGCCCTCGTAGAGCCCCTCGAGATGATCCAGCATCCGCTCGACCATCTCGGGAACCGGAGGGAACGTCGGGTCGACGACGCGCACGGTCACGCCGGCCGGCAGCTCAGCGGGCGCGCCGGTCGCGGTCACGTCGTCACGGCGAGACGAGCGCGCCACGCGCTCGCCGCGGTCGTCCCGAATCCGCGACAGGTCCCACCTCGGACTTCGCTCAGTAGTAGCGGGGCACGTACGCGCCGCGGCCCATCGCCGCGCTCTCGAGCGGGTCGACGGAGTCGTCGACCCCGCCGACGACCTGCGTGACCCAGTCGAGCCGCTCCTTCAGGAGTCGCTCGACGCCGCCCTGGAGCGTCGTCGCGGAGATCGCGCACGAGCCGCACGCCCCGCGCAGCTCGACCTCCACGACACCCGCCGCGAAGTCGGCGTCGACGAGCGCGAGATCGCCGCCGTCCATCTGCACCGCGGGTCGCATGAGGTCGAGCAGCTCGGCGAGTGCCGCCTCGCGCCGGGCGAGCTCCTCGTCGTCGAGCGTCACCGGACCGAGCTCGACGGGCTCGACGGATGCCGCGGCGCGCTCGCCGGCCGGCTCGCCCGCGCCGCCCGCAGGCGCGTCGCCCACGGCGCCCTCCTCGGCCGGGTCCCCGGCCGTCGCCACCTCGTCCCGTGCGTGGGCGCGCTGGGGGTCCTCGCCGCCTGCGGCCACGACCGCATAGCGGCTCGCAGGCCGCTCCGGGCGCCCCTTTCCTAACAATCTGCTAATAACCATGTCGCACCGATCAAATCTCACGCTCGAGAGAGCGGCCTAGGATGCTGGGGTGCAGCTCGTGATCCTCGCGGCCGGTCACGGCCGCCGCTTCGGCGGACTGAAGCAGCTCGCCCCGGTGGGACCGAACGGCGAAGCCATCATGGACTATACGGCGCTCGCCGCGGAGGCCTGCGGCTTCACGGGCATCGTCGTCGTCGTGCGCGAGGAGATCCGCGCCGAGGTGGCCCAGCACATCGAGGCGCGCTGGACGGCGACGCTCCCGGTCGAGCTCGTCTGTCAGCCGCCCGTGCCCGGGACCGCACAGGCGGTGCTCTGCGCACGACCGCTCGTGGACGGCCCCTTCGCCGTGGCAAACGCCGACGACCTCTACGGCGAGGCCGCACTCCGTCTCATCGCGCAGCACTTCGGCTTCGCGGCGACCGACCGCGCGGGCGGGTCCGATCGGGAACGGCACCTGCTCGTCGCGTACCGCCTGAAGCGCACGGTCATCACGGCAGCCACCGTCACCCGCGGCATCTGCGAGATCGGTCCGGACTCGCGGCTCGCCCGGGTCGCCGAACACCGGGTCCACCGGCGCCCCGACGGCACGTTCGACGCGGTGCCCCTCGCCGAGATCGGCGCGGGCGTCGAGTCGCTCGCCGCGCACCCCGCGCACCGCCTCCTCACGGGCGACGAGCCCGTCTCGATGAACCTCTGGGGATTCCACCCGAAGCTGTTCGACGAGCTCGAGATCGCCGTCCGCGCGTTCGACCCGGAACCCCGCGGCCGACCGGAGCTCCTGCTCCCCGACGTCGTCGGTGCGCTCGTGACGAGCGGCGCTGACGAGGTCCACGTCGTCGACACCGGCAACCGGTGCATCGGGATCACGCACCGCGAGGACATCGCGATCGTGCGCGAGCAGGTCGCGCTCGAGTCGGTTCACCTCGACACCGTGCGCGCGACCAACCGCGGGCAGCCGACCTAGCCCCCCGGCCGCCCGTCGGCGGTCGCCGCCGGGCGACGCGAGACGCCCCGGGCGGGCGTGCGCGCGACGCGCTCGATCTCGGCGAGCGCCGAGGCGGCGATGCCGGCGGCGTCGAGGCCGAGCCGGGCGAGGATCGCGTC
>DAHUXW010000094.1 GCA_027306925.1 Acidimicrobiaceae bacterium
CGCAACGGCACCGGCTGTCAGGAGCGGTACGTCGCTGCCGACCACCTCGAAGCCGAGGTCGAGGATCTCTACAGCCGCATCGAGGTGCCGAGCGACTGGGCCGAAGGCCTGCAGCAGGCGATCGCCGCCGAGGTGGCCACCCGCCACGAGGACACGACGGCCGAACGGGTGCTGCTCACCCAACGGCGCGAGCACGCCGACGCCGAGCGCTTCAAGCTGATGGAGGCGCATTACGCGAACGCCATCGACGTCACCATGCTCCGACGCGAGCAGGACCGCATCGGTGCCGAGCTACGGGCCATCGAGTCACGCCAGGCCACCCTCGACGCCAGCCTGGAGGACTGGCAAGAGGTCATGGACCTCGCCCTGCGGTTCTCGACGCGCTGCGCCACCGCCTACCGGCGCGCTGGCGACCGGACGAGGAAGCTGCTCAACACCGCCGTCCTCGACCAGATTCACGTGCGCGACAGACACGTCGTCGAAGCGGCCTACAAGGAGCCCTTCGACCTGCTCTTTCCCTCGCCGAAGTTCGAATACGGCGATGTGGTGGGCGCTGAGGGACTCGAACCCCCGACCTCAGCCGTGTGAAGGCTGCGCTCTAACCACCTGAGCCAAGCGCCCGCGAATCTGCGCGCTGACCTGCACTGATACCAGCGTCTGCAGGAGCCCGAGCGTAGCACAGGGCTCCCGGACCAGCCGTCTCGCCCCGCCCCTCGGGAGCTCCTCGATCGCCACCGCGTCGACGGGCCGACGCAAGAGAAGCCCTGGCCGAGGTCCACGCCTTCGGCGACGACCCGTCGACGCTGCTCCTGGTCCTCGATCCCCTCGGCGATGGTCGTGAGCTGGAACGTCTTCACGAGCCGCACCAGCGCGTGGAGCATCGCGACGGAATCGGGCGACTGCCCGATGCACGCGACGAACGACCGGTCGAACTTCAGCACGTCCACGGGAAGGCGTCGCAGCGGCGCGAGCGAAGAGTACCCGGTCTCGAAGTCGTCGACGGCGATCCGGACGCCAAGCTCGCTCAACTCCGCGAGCCGCGAGATCGTCTCGTCGACGTTGTCGACGAGCGACGACTCGGTGAGGTCCAGCACGAGATGCGACAGTGCGAGCTCGCTCGTGTCCGGCGCGTCACGCACGTCCGCGACGATCCGGTCGCGCTCGAGCTGGCGGGCGGACACGGTCATCGGATGGCCCGCCGCGTGCCGGGCGGCCGCCTGCCGGCACGCCGCCTCGAGCACCCACGCGCCGACCGGGACGACGAGGCCGCTCGCCTCGAGCGCCGGCACGAAGTCGGCCGGCATTACGACGCCGCGCGCGGGGTGGTGCCAACGCAACAGAGCCTCGGCGCCGGTGACCGCGCCCGTGCGAAGACCGACCGTCGGCTGGTAGACGAGGAAGAACTCGTCGGCACCGAGTGCGTCGCACAGGTCGACTCCGAGGCGCCGCCGGCACTCGCCGGCGAGGTGCATCGCCGGCATAAACGCGACAGCGCCGTGTGACGGGCGGTCGTCGTCGTCTCGAGCTTGCTCGCTCCCGAGCCCCGGGCAGCGAGCATGAGGTGGCCGGGCAGGCCCGCGCAGACGTCGAGTCCCTCCGCAGGGTCGGATCGCCGACTTCGGGTGATCGCGACGACCGAGACGCAGTAGGGCGGCCGACGTCCGGACGTGAGCACCGCGGACGACCCGTCGGGTGCGTGCTGCGCCGCACGCGCCACCGAGGTGCACCGCTCCGACGCGGCGAGGTCGGCCGCACGGACGATGCGCGCCCCGCCGACGCCCTGCAGCTCCCGATCGCGCGCCATCGTCTGCATGCTTCGCGCCCACCGCACGAACTGCTGCTCGGTGGCGCCCGGATCGACGAGGAAGTACGACCCGGCGCCGGTGACGAGATCCTGCTCGTGCCGGCGCGCGAGCTGCACGGTCGCCGAGATCTGCGCCGACGTCGCGAGGAACGCCCGGCACTCCTGCGCGGTGTGAGCCCGGTGCACGGCCGTCGCGCCGAGGAGCGATCCCACGACCGCCGCCGAGAGAGCCCGGTCACGAGCCAGCGCCACAGGCCGGCGTGGCCTGCGGCGCGCGGGCCAGGGATGCGGGCGGCTCCGCGCTCGGCCACGGCCGACGCAGCCGCCGGGACCGGCTGCCGCGACCGCTCGGTCGGTGCGCTCATGAGGCCTCAACGGCGCGCCGGCCGCCACGACACAGGGCCGTCTGCCCTCTTCCCGCCGGTGCGGCGCGTTAGTGCGCACGCGGCGACCGACGCCTACACGAGGCGACCGCTCATCGGCCGCGACCTGCCGCGATCCGGTAGTAGGCGTCGTTCCAGCGCAGCTCACGAGCGAACGCCGCGGCCACTGTGTCCGGGCCGATGGTGACGAGCTCCACGCCCGCCATCGTGGCGAAGTCTTCGAGGACCTCGAGCCCCGCGGCCGTCGACAGCGCCGTATGGTGCGGGCCGCCCGCGAGGATCCACGACTCCGCCGCGACCGCGAGCGAGGGCGCCGGCTTCCAGACCGCGCGCGCGACCGGGAGGCGCAAGAGCGGGGCGTCGGGCGGCACGAGCTCGACCGCGTTCGCGACCAGACGGAAGCGGTCGCCGACGTCGAGCAGTCCGACGACGAAGGCGGGGCCCGTGCGCGCGTCGAACACGAGGCGCACCGGATCCTCGCGCGCGCCGATGCTGAGCGGGTGGACCTCGACTCGGGGACGCTCGCCCGCGATCGTCGGGCACACCTCGAGCATGTGCGCGCCGAGCACCTTCGGCTCGCCGGGACCGAAGTGGTAGCTGTAGTCCTCCATGAACGAGACGCCACCGGGTAGGCCCTCGCTCATGACCTTGAGCACCCGGACGAGTGCCGCGGTCTTCCAGTCGCCCTCGCCGCCGAAGCCGTAGCCGTCGGACATCAGCCGCTGCACCGCGATGCCGGGGAGCTGGCGCAACCCGCCGAGATCCTCGAAGTTGGTCGTGAACGCGCCGAAGCCGCCGGGCTCGAGGAACGACCGGAGCCCGGCCTCGAGGCGTGCGGCGTACACGAGCGAATCGCGGCGCTCGCCGCCCACCGCGAGCTCGGGCGCGAGCACGTAGTCGTCCTCCCAGGCCGAGACGACGTCCGAGACCGCCGAGTCCGGCGCCCCGTCGACGGCCGCGACGAGATCGTTGACCCCGTAGGTGTTCACCGAGAAGCCGAAACGGATCTGCGCCTCGACCTTGTCCGCCTCGGTGACGGCGACGTCGCGCATGTTGTCGCCGAAGCGCGCGAGCCGCAGCGTCTGCGCCGCGTGCCACCCCTTCGCCGCACGCGCCCACGTCGCGACACGCGCCCGGACACCCGGGTCGCTCGCGTGGCCGACAACGACCTTGCGGCGCAGTCCCATGCGTGCCTCGATGAACCCGAACTCGCGGTCGCCGTGCGCGGCCTGGTTCAGGTTCATGAAGTCCATGTCGATCTCGCCCCACGGGAGCGAGCGATTGGCCTGCGTGTGCAGGTGCAGGAGCGGCTTGCGAAGCGCGTCCATGCCGGCGATCCAGGCCTTCGCGGGCGAGAACGTGTGCATCCAGGCGACGACGCCGATGCACCGGTCGTCCGCTGTCGCCTCGAGGCACACCCGGCGGATCTCCTCCGCGCCGGTCAGCACGGGGGTCCAGACGACGGGGACCGGGATCTCGCCGCCCTCGTTCAGCAGGTCCGCCACGGCCCGGGACTGCTCTGCGACCTGGGCGAGGACCGCTTCTCCGTACAGGTGCTGGCTACCGGTGAGGAACCGGACCTCGAGGCCCGTGCTCGGATGGGACATCGTGTCTCCTTGACGACCGTGCGCGTGGCTCTGGGCGCCCGCGCGCGAGGTGAACGCTAGCCCCCCGCCGCGGGCCCGGACCTGCGGCAGAGAACCCACGACGGACGCCCCGGTCTCACCGCCTACGGAGTCGCCGCGACCTCCGCGCCGTACCGCAGCCCGTCGAGCAGCAACGCGACGAGCCGCCGCGACTGGTCCGGCCAGTCGGCCTCGTCGGTCGCGAGGCAGATGCCCCCCATGGCCCGGAGCAGGTCCCTCGCGTCGACGTCCGCCCGGACGCCGCCCGCCTCGGCGGCCGCCTCGAGCAGCCGCGCCGCCGAGTCGTTCATCTGCGCACGGCAGTCGTCGAACAGCGCGGAGTCGGCGGCCATCATCGACTTCAGCGCGGTCGCCATGCCGCGCTTCGTCGCGACGTACCCGACGAAGCGCTGCATCCACTGCGCGAGCGCCTCCTCGGGCGGGAGGGCGGCCAGCAGCTCGTCCGCGCTCGTGCACAGCACCTCGACCTCGCGCCGGTACGCGGCCTCGACGAGCGCGTCGCGGGTCGGGAAGTGGCGGTAGAGCGTTCCGATGCCGACGCCGGCGCGTCGGGCGACGTCTTCGAGGGACGCATCGACGCCGCGCTCTGCGAACGCCTCGCCCGCGGCCGCGACGAGCCGCGCGCGGTTGCGCATCGCGTCAGAACGCGGCGACCGCACCGCCTCCGTATCGCCCTTCTCGACCATCGCCCCGCCCTTCGACGGCCACCGGGCACCCTGCCCGCCACGCACCGACGCGTGGACGTGACGCCGTCACGTCTCCCCGAACGATTACGGAGGAGACCTCCGCTTTCCTACTCTACCCCTGCCTGGGACTGCGCAGCACTCGCGACGTCGATCGGGCGCGACCGGGCGCCGTGACGGGGCGTCCCACGCGGGCCTCACGGTCCCGGTAATGTCGCCCCTCATCTCCCTTGACGCGACATCGTGCCACTTCTCGCCACTTCGAGTGACGCCGGATGCTTCCGCGCGCCACGGACCGCGCGGCACCGGCGCGTGAGCCGCCGCGATGCCCGCCCGTAGCGCGTCATTTTCGGGCTGGCGGCGAGCGCTCTCGAAGCCGCTCGCGCTGGCTCTCGCCTTCCTTGCCGCGAGCACGGTGGTGCTCGGCGGGCTCACGGCGGGCGGGCGCGCGGGCGCGGACACGCTGCAGATGTCCGCCGACAACCTCCAGACCGGCTGGTACCCGAGCGAGCCCGGGCTCGCGCCGTCGGCGGTCGCCGGTGGCGGCATCCAGGAGCTGTTCAGCGACACGGTGAGCGGCAACGTCTTCGGCCAGCCGCTCGTCTACACCCCGCCCTCCACCGGCCAGCCCACGCTCCTCGTCGCGACCGAGGAGAACGAGGTCTACGGCTTGAACCCGACGACCGGCGCGCAGCTCTGGTCGAAGAGCTTCGGCCCGCCGTGGCAGCCGCTCTCGATCAACTGCGGCGACCTCCAGCCGAACATGGGGATCACGGGCACGCCGGTCGTCGACCCGTCGACCGGGATCGCGTACTTCGTCGCGGACGTCGCAAACCCGGCGAGCACGCCGCCGGGCCAGGCCGAGTACTTCATGGACGCGGTCTACGTCGCGACCGGCGCGACGCCGCCGGGCTGGCCGGCCGGCGGCGTCCCGATCACCGGCTCGGCCGACGGCTACCCGTCCGAGGTGTTCAACCCGGAGATGCAGGCCCAGCGACCGGGCCTCGTGCTCGTGAACGGCGTCGTCTACGCCGCGTTCGGCTCGCACTGCGACTTCCCGCCGTGGCAGGGGTGGCTCGTCGGCGTCTCGACCTCGACCGCGAGCGTCACGACCATGTGGTCGAGCGAGATCGGGTCCGGGCTCTTCGAGGGCGGCGGCGGCGGGATCTGGCAGTCCGGGAGCGCGCCGGTCGTCGACGCCCAGGGCAACATCTACGTCTCGACGGGCAACGGCGTCTCGCCGAGCCCCGGCCTCGGCACGCAGAGCCCGGAGCCGGTCAACTACGCGGAAGCCGTCGTGAAGCTCAGCACGACCGGCGGCAAGCTCCACGTCGTCGACTGGTTCGTACCATGGGACGCGAGCAACCTCAACGCACAGGACGGCGACCTCGGCTCGGGCGGTCCGGTCGCGCTCCCCGCGAGCATGGGGAGCGCACAGGAGCCGAACGTCCTCGTCCAGATCGGCAAGGAGGGAATGGTCTACGCGCTGAACATGGACCACCTCGGCGGCTACCAGGCGTGCGGGCCGACGTGCGACTCGATCCCGTCCGAGAGCGGCCCCTACGGCGGAATGTGGTCGAAACCGGCCGTCTGGCCGGGCGAGGGCGGCTACGTCTACGTCGCCGCGGACGGGTCCGCGTCGTTCAGCGGGAGCGGCGGCCAGCTCGACGTGTTCAAGCGCATGGTGAGCGCGTCCGGCGCGGTCTACCTCGAGTACGTCGGGAGCTCCGCGGGGTACACGCCGTTCACGTTCGGCACGGGCTCGCCGGTCGTCACCTCGAACGGCACGACACCGGGATCCGCGCTCGTGTGGCTCGTCGCCCAGACCGCGGTCGGGCCGTTCCTCGAGGCGTACGACGCACTCCCGCAGGACCCCGGACCAAACGGCTCGCTCACCCAGGTGTTCGACCAACAGATCAGCGCGTTGTCGACGTTCGCGGAGCCGGGCGTCGACGGGAGCCGGCTGTACATCGGCACGAAGGACGGCCACGTCGATGCGTACGGGATCTCGTCGCCACCTCCGGTGACGGGGGACAACGTCAACTTCCCGAACACGGTCGTCGCGCAGCCGGCGACCGAGACGGCGACGTTCACCGCGACCGCACCGACGACTGTCACGTCGTTCGCCGTCACCGGGACGGGCTACGCGCTCGGAACCCCTCCCGCGCTCCCCCAGTCCCTCGCGGCAGGCCAGACGATCTCTGTACCGGTCACCTTCACACCGCAGTCGGCGGGCGCAGTGCCGGGCACGCTGACGGCGAACACCTCGGGATCTGCGGGAGCCGCGGCCACCGTCGCACTCACCGGCCAGGGGGTCCTGTCGACGGGACCGCTCGTCGCGAGCGCTCCCGAGGCCGACTTCGCCGCGCAGCCGATCAGCGGGCCGGCCGTCAGCCAACCGGTCACGGTCACGAACGTCTCCGCGACCCCGATAACCGTGGACAGCTTCGCCGCTCCCGACCCGCCGTTCGCAGTGACCGGCGCACCGGCCGCCGGGACGATCCTCGCCGCGGGCGGCACGACGACGTTCACCGTGACCTTCACGCCGCCTGCCTCGTCCGGCAACTACGCGCACGTCTTCGGCGGCCTCGCCGTGCTCGACACGAGCGCCGGCGCCCTCGGCGTGCCCGTGTCGGGCTCGGCTGATCCCCCCGCGCTGTTGAACGTGAGCACGACGTCCGTCCCGTTCGGGGACGTGACGGTCGGCCAGAGCGAGACGTTGAACTTCGTCGTGGGCGACGAGGGCGGCTTCCCGCTCGACATCACGACCTCGACTCCTCCGACGGCGAACGGCTTCTCCGCGCTCACGACCATCCCGTCGACCATCCCCGCGAACACGTTCCTCACCGAGAGCGTCGAATTCGCGCCGACGGCCGTCGGTCCCGCGACCTCGACCTGGACCGTCCAGGGCAACGACGGGGCGGGCCCCACGACGGTCACGTTCACCGGCACCGGCGTCGCCGCGACCGGTGGCGGTGGTGGCGGTGGTGGCGGAGGTGGCGGAGGTGGCGGAGGTGGCGGTGTGACAACCACGACCACGACCACGACGACCGTGACCACGACGGTGCCGACGACCGCGCCCACCGCGCCGGTCACGACTCGTCCTCCACGGCCGACAACGTCGACGCCGAGCGCGCCGGAGACGCAAATCCTCGCGGGGCCGCTCGTCGTCTCTCGCGGCGCGACCACGCTCGGCCTCTCCTGTGCGGCACGCACCTGCGTCGGCGGTGTCGTGGTCACATTCGCCCGGCACGTCGTCCATCGCGTCGGCTCACACCGCCGCGTGCGGATCGCCGTGGTCAGGCTCGCGGCGCGCTCCTACCGCATCGCGGCCGGGCCACACCGTTACCTGACGCTTCGACTCGACGCCGCAGGGCGGGCGATGCTCGCGCGGAGCCGCACGCATTCGCTCGTCGTCACCGTCACGGTCACGGTCCACGGCGGCGTGACGCGGACCGACCGGGTCCGTCTGCGCTGACGCCGACCGGACGGCGGCTGGTCGGAGGTGTAGCGTCAATGTCGCCTTCGACAGCGAGGGATCGCCACCCGGGCCGCGCGTCCGGACTGCTTCCCCCGGCCTTGGCCTCTTGTCGTGCAATCGCGTACCTCGAGCACCTCGCGCCGCGTTCGATCCGTGCCGGGCATCCGCCTGACGCGGTCGTCAATCCAGACGCAGGAGACTCGACATGCACAGCTCAACGCACCACCGTCCCGCCGGGCACCGACCCGGACGATCGACGTCACTCGCCCTCGGGCTCGCGATGGGCGCCGGCACGCTCGGTCTCGCCGCCGGGCCCCTCGCGTCGGGCGCTTACGCCTCGACGACCGGCCACCACGTGTCGCCCCGTGCGACGACGGCGTCGGGCACCTACGTCGCGGTGACCCCGGCGCGCATCACCGACACCCGGACCAACTCCGGGCAGCCGAACGCGGGCAAGACCCTCACCGCGGGGACCACGCTCAACATCCAGGTCACCGGGGTGGGCAACGTCCCGGCCGGCGCGAGCGCCGCGGTCGTGAACGTGACCGCCGTCGACCCGAGCGCCGCGGGCTTCCTCACCGTGTTCCCGCAGGGCGGGACGATGCCGCTCGTGTCGAACCTCAACTTCACGCCGGGCGTCGTCGTCGCGAACCTCGTGACGGTGCCGCTCAGCGCGTCCGGCATGGCGTCGATCTACAACTCGGCGGGCAGCACCAACGTCGTGGTCGACGTCGACGGCTACTACTCCTCGACGCCCGCCGCGAACGGCAGCGGGCTCTACGACCCGGTCTCGCCGACGCGCGTGCTCGGAACGCTCGCGGCCGGTGCGAAGATCGGCCCCGGGGCGGCGAGCGCGGTCACGGTCGCGAGCAGCAACGTGAGCGACGCCGTGCCCGCGACCGCGACGGCGGTCGTGCTCAACGTCACCGCGTCGCAGGGATCGGCCGCGAGCT
>DAHUXW010000101.1 GCA_027306925.1 Acidimicrobiaceae bacterium
AGGACAGCGAGCTCGTGCCGCTCGACGGTGCGGTCGGCGGGCGAACCGGCGGGACCGGACCCGCGCGGACGGGGGAGGCGCCGCGGGCGCGCGGCGCGGTGGCCCGAGCCGCCCGCGGACGCTCAGCGAAGACCTTTGAGCAAGCGGCCGAGGAGCCCGTTGGTCTTCGCGTAGACCTTGCGGCGCACGACCCGCGTCGCGTACGCGCCCGGGCCGCGCGACGCGGCCCGGAAATTGTTCGACGCACGTGCGGCCCGGTAGAGCTGGCTCGTGAACGACCTTCGCCTGGGCACGTGACCTCCGGCGGCCGCGGGCGCGCACGCACGGCGGCTCCCGGCCCGAGCGCGATGCTAGCGAAGGCGACCGCCGCAGCACGCGACCCGGGCTACCGCCTGCGCCATCCCGGCGGCCGCCACGTCCCGCCGGCGCTCGGGGCGGGCGCGGACGGATGCGGCCGCTCGTCGGCGCGGCCGGAGCGGGTGGCGGCGAGCGCGGCCACCCCGTCGCCCGTGACCGCCGGACCGACGGCCGGCCCCGCCGCGTACGTGCAGCCGACCTCGGCGAGCCGCGTCAGCGAGCCCGGGTCGGCGACGTCGCCGACCGAGACCTCGAGGCCGAGGTCCCGTCCGAGCGCGGCGAGCGCACGCACGATCGCGAGCGCCGCGTCGTCGCGCCCGATCCTCGAGACGAGCCCGGCGTCGAGCCGCATCTCGCGTGCCGGGACGCTCGGGAGCGCGTCGAGCGCGGTCGACCCCGCGCCGACTCCGTCGACGACGATCCTCGAGCCGAGCGCCGTGAGCTCGTCGATCGGCCGGCGCGCGCGCTCGAGCGCGTCGCCGGACACGCCCGACACCGCGAGGTCGAGCCGGTCCGCGGGCACTCCCCGCTCGGCCAGCAGGCGCTCGATCTCCCGGGCCATGCTGGGCTCCGACAGCTCCGCGCACGAGACGCGGACCTCGACGGGCAGGTCGAGACCGGCGGCGCGCCACGACGCGCAGTCCGCGAGCGCGAGGTCGACCGCGCGCAGCACGAGCGAGCGTGCGAGGTCGCCGTGGTCGGCGGGCACGACCGGGGACACGCGACCGGTGACGGTGTCCTCCCAGTGCGCACGCGCGACGGCCGCGCACATCTCGCCCGTCGCGGTCCGGCGCTTCGCGCCGTAGCGGAGCGACACGGCGTCGGAGTCGAGCGCGCGCCGGAGCACCGCGGCGAGCGTCAGCCGGGCGGTGCTCGCCGCGTCGAGGCGCCCGTCGTAGAACGCGTGCGAGGCGCCCTCGGACTTCGCCCGGTACATCGCGGTGTCCGCCCGCTGGACGAGGACGTCGACGTCGGCCCCGTCCTCCGGGTACATCGCGACGCCGATCGACGCGCCCGCGATGATCGGCACCTCGCCGACGAGGACCGGGGACGACAGCGCGGCGCGGATCCGGCGGACGAGCGTCTCGACGCCGTCGCGGCCGACCACCCCGGGGAGCAGCACGGCGAACTCGTCGCCGCCGAGCCGGGCGACCGTGTCCGACGCGCGGACCGCGGACACGAGCCTCGTCGCGACCTGCTCGAGCACGACGTCGCCCGCGTGGTGCCCGAGGGTGTCGTTCACGTCCTTGAAGCGGTCGAGGTCGGTCATGAGCACAGCGAGCCTCGCGCCCGAGTCGTCGACGGCCGCCTCCGCGATCGCCTGGAGCGCGCGCTTGTTGAACAGCGCGCGGTTCGCGAGACCCGTGAGCTCGTCGTGCGTCGCCTGGAACATGTTGAGCTCGGACTGCACCCTCAGGGCCTCCTCGGCGACCTTTCGCTCCGTGATGTTCTCGATCATGACGATGCCGTACGCGGTGACGCCGTCCGCGTCGTGCTCCGCCGCGACGTGCACCTGGGCCCAGATCACGTCGCCGTCGCGGTGGATGTACCGCTTCTCGAGCCCGTACGATCGCCGCTGCCCGCCGACGAGCTCGGCGAACAGCTCCCGCTCGCGGCCGAGGTCGTCGGGGTGCGTCACACCGTCGAACGGCGACGCGGCGAGATCCGCCTCGCTGCGTCCCAGCATGTCGCACAGCGCTCGGTTGGCCGCGACGACGTGGCGGTCCGGCGCGACGCGGGCGATGCCGATGGGCGCGCCTTCGAACAGGGTCTGGAACCTGCCCAGCGCCTCGACCTCGGACCGCTTCGACTCGTACTCGGCGGCGTGGCTCACGCCGGCCGCGAGCATCCCCCCGACGATCTCCATCGTCTGGCGGTGTGCCTCGGTGAGCGGCCGATCGGCCGACGAGCTCACGACGTTCAGCGATCCGACGACCTTGCCCGCGACGGCGAACGGCACGCAGATGATCGAGCGGTCCCCGACGCGCGCCGAGAGCTCGCGGTTCACCCGCGGGTCGCTCGTCGAGTCGGACACGAGCAGCGGCCGGCCGGTGTCGATCGCGAACCGCAGGAGCGTCGAGGAGATGGGGCGCCGGTCGCCGAGCACGCTCTCGGCGGTCCCGCCGGCCGCTCGCACCACCATGTCGTCGCCGTCGACGAGGTTGACCATCGCGCCGTCGGCCCCGGTCAGGCGGCGGGCGTGCTCGACCGTGAGCTTCATGACCGCCTGCAGGTCGAGACCCGCCGCGGCGATGTCCCGTTGGACCGCGACGATCTCTGCCAGGCGCTCGTTCGTCTCCACGAGCGCGCGGCCGATCGCGTCGGCCTCGCGCGTGACGCTCGCGTGCACGGATCACATAACGGCCGCCGCCGGCCCGCGGTTGACGCGCCACGCCCGTGTGGGACATCGGCGCAGCCGGGACCTGCCCCGCCGTCCGCGGCGGGCCCCGAGCACGCGGGCGCGACCTCGCGCGCACCTCGGCGGTAGCCTCGCCTCATGCCCGACTCGACCAGAGGTCTCACGCTCATGGCGGTGCACGCGCACCCCGACGACGAGGCGTCGACGACGGGCGGCATCCTCGCCCGCTACGCGGACGAGGGCGTGCGCACCGTGCTCGTCACCTGCACGCGCGGCGAGCTCGGTGACGGGCCCGGGGGCGTGAAGCCGGGCGAGGCGGGCCACGACGAGACCGCCGTCGCCACGACGCGACGCGACGAGCTCGAGGCGAGCTGCTCGATCCTCGGGGTGTCCGCGCTCGAGATGCTCGGCTACCACGACTCGGGGATGGCCGGCTGGCCCCAGAATGACGCGCCCGGGTCGTTCTGGTCGACGCCCGTGGCGGAGCCCGCGGCGCGGCTCGCCGCGCTCGTCGAGCACTACCGGCCGCAGGTCGTCGTCACCTACGACGACAACGGCTTCTACGGGCACCCCGACCACATCCAGGCGCACCGGATCACGGTCGCGGCGCTGGCGACGACGAGCGCCAAGTCGAAGCTCTACTGCCCGGCGATCCCCCGCTCGGCGATCGGGCGGTTCGCCTCGGTGTTCGCCGAGGAGGGCGCCGACGCGCCGCCCGCCGAGGAGTTCGACACCATCTCGACGCCCGACGAGCTCGTGACGACCTACGTCGACTGCTCGGCGTTCGTCGCGCGAAAGCGCGCCGCGCTCGCCGCCCACGCGAGCCAGATGGACAATGCGTTCTTCCTGCGTCTCGACGACGAGCGGTTCGCCCAGGTCTTCGGTGTCGAGAGCTTCGTGCGCCTCTCCGACACGACCGGCGCGCCCGTGCCCGAGGACGACCTGTTCGCCGGGGCGCGCTGACCCGCGGCGCGGCCACGGGCTGCGCGCCGGTGGCGGGCGCGCGGGGCGACCCGCTACTCCTCGGAGTCCCAGTCCCCCGCGAGTAGGAGCGTGGAGAGCAGGCTCGCAGTGCCGGGCCCGTCGGCCGGGATGCGCTCGACCCAGACACGGGCACGGACGTCGAAGTCCTCGAGCATCGCGGTGAGGAACTCCCGGTCCGCCGCGAGGTCGCGGCGGTCCGCCGCGAGCACGCCGAACAGCCCGTGGCGGAGCAGCGCGATGGTCTCGTCGCCGGAGAAGATCGCCCGGAGCAGGGACGCGGTGCGCGCCCGCAGGAACAGCGCGGCGTGCCGGTCCTCGGCCCCGACGATGCTCACGACAAGCAGCACGTGGCCGGGGAGCACGACACGACGGGGGCCGCGCTGCTCGCGGGCCTCGTCCTGGAGCTCCTGGATCCGCTCGACGAGGTAGGAGAGATGCGGCAGCCCGGTGACCGAGTCGATCTCCACCGAGTCGGCCGGCGGGGACGCGAGGGACGTCTCCACTAGCGGGTCACCGGCCGACCGCACGGCCTCGAGGCTCGGGCGCTCCACTCGCTCGCGTCGATCGGCCACCGACCGCTCCTCATCCCGATGGAGCCTCCTGTCGCGCCGGACCGCAACGTGCCACCCCCCGCCCGGGCACCCCGCCGCGACGCACCGCGTGCCGCCGGCGTGCCGGACCGGGACCTGCACGGAGGACCACCGCTCTCCGGCCTCCGCATGGAGCAGCCTCCTTGCCGATCCATGAACCACCGATTGTAGACGGCGGGAACCGCACATCGGTGCACGAGCACCGGGGCTGGACCCGCGCGGCCCGACGAGGCTCTAGCCTGTCGCCCGATGCCTGAGAACTGCGCAGCAAGTCGCGCCCCGCGATACTTCGTGCACTTCGTGCTGTGAACGACGACACGTCCACGGAGGCGGCGAGCCCCGAGCCCGCGGCTGCGACCGCCGAGCCCGCAGCCGCACCGGACCCCGGGACGGCGGCCGCGCCCCGGCGCGCGCCGACCCGTAGCTCCCTGCGCAGGCGCCGGACGGTCGAATGGCTCGTCGTCGCCGCCTGCGCGGTGCTCGCGGCGCTCGCGCTGCGCGGCTTCGTCGTCCAGACGTTCTTCGTCCCGTCCGGTTCGATGCTCCCGACGCTGCAGATCGGCGATCGGATGCTCGTCGACAAGCTCCCGTGGGTGGTCGACTCCATCCAGCGGGGCGACATCATCGTGTTCCACCGCACGCCGGCCGACACCTCGACGAACGCCGGCGACCTCGTGAAGCGCGTGATCGGCCTGCCGGGCGAGACGATCACCTCGACGGGCGACACGGTCTACATCGACGGTCGCCCGCTCCTCGAGCCGTGGCTGCCCGCGCTCGTCGGCCAGTGCGCGCAACCAGCGCTCGACATCCCGCGTACGAAGATCGCGGCGGGGCACTACTTCGTCCTCGGTGACTGCCGCGGGAACTCCGAGGACAGCCGGTACTGGGGGACGGTGCCGCAGTCGTACATCGTCGGAAAGGTCTTCGTCGTCGTCTGGCGCCACGGCCATCCGTGGTTCCACTGGTTCTGAGCACCGGCTTCTGACCACCGGCTTGCGGGCGCCGGATTCCGGGCACGACGCGCGCCGCGCGGCCGCGGGCCGGCGGGACGCCGGCCGGGCAAGACGGGCTCACTCCCTCCCGGGGTGGAAGCGGACAGCGCCGCCCGGCACGTTGCGCGTGAGGTTCACCGCGTGGTCGCCGAGCCGCTCGTAGAAGCGGCCGATGAGCGCGAGCTCGATCGCGATCTGGGTCGGGACGCCCGATCCGACGATCTCGGCGATGAACGTCGTGTGCAGGTCGTCCATCTCGTCGTCGAGCTCCTCCATCCGGCTCGCGGCCTCGGGAGCTCGGTCGGCGAACGCGTCGGCGGCGCGCTCCCACATCTGCGAGGCGACCTCGCCCATCCGCTCGACGAGCCCGCGCGACCGAGGCGACATCTCGACCGCGATCGGCCGGACCGCCCGCTGCGCGATGTGCTCCGCCAGGTCGCCGCTGCGCTCGAGCTCGGGGAGCATGCGGAGCATCGCGATGAGGTAGCGGCGACGGTCCGGGCTCGGGTCGCTCCCGACGAGCTCGCTCTCGACGAGGGCCTCGACGTCGCGGTAGAGCGAGTCGATGACCTCGTCACGGCGGACGAGCTCCTTCGCCGCCTCGCGGTCGCCGGTGACGAGCGCGTGCGTCGCCCCGGCGGCCGCCTCGCTCACGAGCGCGAACAGCTGGACGACGTGCCGGTCGATCGCCGACAGCTCGGTCGGTGGGTCGTCCTGCCGGCTCACGTTCCCGTCGTCGCGCACGACGACGAACGTACCGGACTCCTGCCCTGCGGGAGTCGCGTCGATCCGGGTCACGCGGTGCCGAGTGCCGCGACCCCGCCGCTCCAGTTCGCGAAGAACGCCCGGATCTCGTCCGCCGGGAGCGGTTCGGCAAACAAGAAGCCCTGGCCGCTCGCGCACTTCTCCCCGCGAAGGTGCGCGAGCTGCGGGAGCTCCTCGATGCCCTCGGCGAGCGTCTCGATGCCGAGCGCGCGGCCGAGCTGCACGAGCGTGTGCACGAGCGCCTCGGACTCACGCCCCTGGAGCATGCCGGAGACGAAGCTCCGGTCGATCTTCAGCGCGTCCACCGGGAAGCACTGGAGGTGCGCGAGCGACGAGTAGCCGGTGCCGAAGTCGTCGACCGCTATCCGGGCGCCGATCGCGCGGATCGACTCGAGGCAGATCGCGGAGCGCGCGAGGTCCCGGACGATCGCGGTCTCGGTGATCTCGATCGTCAGCAGTCCCGCCGGCAGGCCGGATCCCTCCAGCGCGGCACGGACGTCGTCGACGAACGTCGCGCTCTCGATCTGGCGCGCGGACACGTTCACCGAGATCGCGATCTCGTGGCCGAACGCGTGCCACGCCGCGCCCTGGCGGCACGCCTCGTCGAGCACCCAGCGGCCGACCGAGACGATCGCGCCGGTGGTCTCGAGCTGGGGGACGAACTCACCCGGGGCGACGGTCCCGCGTTCGGGGTGACGCCAGCGCAGGAGCGCCTCGACGCCGGTCACGCGCATGTCGCTCAGGTCGAACGTCGGCTGGTAGACGAGGAAGAACTCGCCGCGGTCGAGCGCCGACTGCAGCTCGATCTCGAGCTCGAGCCTGGTGCGCGCCGCCCACTGCATCTCGGGCTCGAACGCGACCGCGCGGTTTCGGCCGGACCACTTCGCCCGGTACATCGCGATGTCCGCGTCGCGCAGCAGGTCCTCGGCGGACTGACGCTCGCCCGCGGCGATCCCGATGCTCGCGGTGACGCTGAGCGCCCGGCCGTCCAGGCCGTCGATCCGGAACGGGTCGCGGAAGGACTCGAGCAGCCGGGCGGCCACGTCGAACGCGTGCTCGGGGCCTGTCAGGTCCTCGAGCAGCACGACGAACTCGTCACCCCCGAGGCGGCCGAGCACCGCGCCGCCTGTCGGCGCGTCGAGCCGGGTGGCGACGGCCCGAAGCAGCTCGTCACCCGCCCGATGGCCGAGCGTGTCGTTCACGTCCTTGAAGTTGTCGAGGTCCACGAAGAGCGCGGCGACGGTCGTGCGCCTCCGGCGGGCCCGCACGAGGGCCTCCTGAGCGAGCGCGAGGATCGCCGCCCGGTTCGCGAGACCGGTGAGCGCGTCGTGGGTCGCCTGGAACGACAGCTCCGCCTGCCGCTCGGTCAACGCGTCCTGCACGCGGCGGCGCTCGTCGTCGAACGCGCTGCACGCGCCCACGAGCGCGGCGTCGCAGCTCGAGCGCGCCGCGTCGAGCGCGCGCTCGACCGCACCCGGATCGAGCGCGAGGCGAGCGCCCTCGTCGGCGCACACCGCGACGCAGAGGTCGCGCCAGCGCAGCCACGCGCGGGTCACGCGAAGCAGCGGGACCGCGCCGGCGCGCACGGCGGGGACGGCGCCGGAGTAGCGGTGCGGACCCTGCGGCTCCTGGCCCGGCGGAAGCAGCGCACGCAGCTGCTCGGCGAGCGCGTACGTCGCACGCCGCACGACCTCGGCGACCGGACCGGCGTCCGTCGGATCCCCCGTGGACGTCGCGACCTCGACGACCGAGGCGACGATCTCCGGCACTCGCGCCTCGAGCGCGTTGGCGAGCCCGTCGAGGGCTCCGGAGGGTCCGACACGCAGCTCGGGCATCGTCCGGCGATGTTAGTTACACGAGTGGCATTCCGGGTGCATTTCGCCGCGCGCGCGGGTCGGGCTTCACCGGGGCGAACGCGCTCGGCGCGACCGGCTGCATATCGCCGCGCGCGCGGGTCGGGCCCTGCGCCCGCGCGGGCCGCGGCCGATCCGTCACGGCGGGCAGCGACGGGAGGTGAGTGGTAACGCGCGTGCGCGATCGCCTAACCTGAGCGGTCGACGTTCTCGCGCGACACCTCCTGGGAGGCAGGCCCGGATCGTCACGCCGGTCCAGCAGTACGTTCCACCTGCCCGCACCACCCCACGCCGCACGGCGACCGCCGGCGGCGCGAGACCTGGAAACGACTGGACATGACTGCGCTTCCCGAACAGCTGGACCGCGAAGAGGTAGACAGCGGCGGCGACCTCGACGCAGCGCCGGCCGGCACAGGGCGCCTCCGCGGTGCCGCCGCAGGGCGCCTCCGCGATGCCGCCACGGGGCGCCTCCGCGGTGCCGCCACGGGGCGCCGTGACTACCGCCGGATCTTCCGCTACTGCGCGACGTCGGTCCTCGCGCTCGGCGTGAGCGAGGTGTTCCTCGTCGCGCTCGACGCCGAGACCACGATGGGCGCGACGCTCGCCGCGCTGCTCGCGAACCTCGCGGGCACCCTTCCCTCGTACCTGCTCTCCCGGTACTGGATCTGGTCCGAGGCGGACCGGCGCCGGGCCGGTCGCCAGGTCGTCCTCTACTGGGCGACCTCGCTCGTGAGCATGGGGATCTCGAGCGTCGTCACCGGCGCAATCGCGGACGCCGACCACGCGCACCACATGCTCAAGCTCATCGTGCTCGGCATGGTCTACCTCGCGGTGAGCCTCGCGCTCTGGGTCGCGAAGTACGTCGCGTACCAGACCGTGATCTTCCGCAGCGCAGCGACGGAGACGGCCACCGCCGAGCCGATCGGCTAGCCGCCGGCCGCGCGGCGGGCGTGAGCATGGGCGAGCACGAACGCGACGGCCGCTCGGACGCGGACGCCGGGGCGGGTGCGACCGGGGGCACCGACGCGGTCCACCACCTGCTCCGCGCGGTCCACGAGCACCTCGAGCGCATCGAGCACCTCGTCGCGGCCGACGGGCGCACGGTCGAGGCGCGGCTCGCGCCCGCCTGGCAACGGGCGACGGCCGGCGAGCACCGGCTCCCGGTCGCCGCGTTCATCACGGTCGCGATCGTGCTGCAGGTCCTGCTCCCGGCCCGCTACCTCGTCGGACCCCGGCTCGTCCCCGTGGTGCTCGAGGCCGTGCTCGGCGCGGGCCTCGTCGTCGCCAACCCCCGCCGGATCAACCGCTCCTCGCGCGCGCTGCGCGGCGCGAGCCTGCTGCTCATCGCAATGCTCTCGCTGGCGAACGCGTGGTCCGCGGTGCTGCTCATCGACGCGCTCGTCCGGGGCCGGACGGGCTCGAACGCCGCGGTCCTGCTCGGCAGCGGCGCGGCGATCTACGTGACGAACATCATCGTGTTCGCCCTCTGGTACTGGGAGTTCGACCGCGGTGGCCCCGTCGCACGCGCCCGCGCGCGCCGGCCGTACCCGGACTTCCTGTTCCCTCAGATGACGAACCCCGAGCTCGCACCACCCGACTGGTCGACGCGGTTCTTCGACTACCTCTGGCTCTCGTACACGAACGCGACCGCGTTCAGCCCGACCGACGTCATGCCGCTGTCGCGCTGGGCGAAGCAGCTCATGCTGCTCCAGTCCGCGGTGTCGCTCGTGACGGTCGCGCTCGTCATCGCCCGCGCCGTGAACGTCTTGAAGTGAGCGCCGGCCGGGCGGGGTGGGACGACGGCGCCGCGGCTCTGTCGCTCGCGGGCTTCGTCGTCCTCGGGCTCCCCGACGGCATGTGGGGGACCGCATGGCCCGCGATCCGCCGCACCTACGGCGAGCCGGTCGGCGACCTCGGCCTCCTGCTCGTGGCGGTGACCGCGGGCGCGCTCCTGACCTCGCTCGCGACGGCCCGCGCCGTCCGGCGCTTCGGCGCTTCCGCGTCGCTCGCGTCGGCCGCCGCGTGCGGCGCGCTCGCCGCGGGGCTCCTCGTCGCCGTGCGGTCGTGGTCGGCGGTCGTCGCCGCCGCGTTCCTCATCGGCGCGACGGCCGGCGTGCTCGACGCGGCCTTGAACACGCTCATCGCGATGTCCGGACGGATGCGGCTGCTCAACATGCTGCACGGCGCGTACGGCGTCGGCACGGCGCTCGGGCCGCTCGTCGTCACCGGCGCGCTGCTGCTCGGCTCCTGGCGCCCCGCGTACGCGGTGCTGCTCGCGCTCGAGGTGCTGCTCGGCGCGGGCTGGCTGCTCGCGGGCCCGAGACGCGCCCGTGCCGCTGCGGGCACCGCGGCGGCGCACGCCGGGCCCGACGCCGCCGCGCCGGCCC
>DAHUXW010000113.1 GCA_027306925.1 Acidimicrobiaceae bacterium
CGAACTCGACGTCGCCGCGCACGACGTCGTGCACGGTGGTCACGCCCGCGTCCGCGACGCGAAAGCGAAGCGCGCGCCCGGGCCCGGGCTCGAGCCCGCGGTCCCGGCAGTGGCCGTCGTAGCCGGGTGCCGCCTGGTCGCGGTTGCGCGCCTCGACGTCCGCGCGCGTGCAGTCGCACGCGTAGGCGCGCGCGGACGCGACGAGACGAGCGGCCGCGGCGTCGTAGAGCGGGCGCCGCTCGGACTGCCGGTACGGCCCCTCGTCCCAGTCGACGCCGATCCATCGGAGCGCGGAGAGGATGCCGTCGGTGTAGGACTCGTCGCTGCGCTCGCGATCGGTGTCCTCGATGCGCAGCACGAACGCCCCACCGCCGCGGCGCGCGACGAACAGGTTGTAGAGGGCCGTCCGCGCGCCGCCGACGTGGAAGAAGCCCGTCGGCGACGGAGCGAAGCGGACGCGGGGGGCTCCCCCGGCGGCTGTCACGCCTCGACGAGGCTGATCGCCTGGGTCGGGCAGGACGCGACCGCCTCCTCGAGGTCCGCGCGGCGCTCCTCGCCGGGGTGCTCGTCGAGCACGTATAGGTACCCGTCGTCGCGCACCTCGAACACGTCCGGCGCGATGCCCGTGCACACGGCGTTGCTCGTGCAGCGGTCGAAGTCGACGACGACGCGCATGGCGCTCCTCTCCCGTGGGGTCGCGACCGGTGCGGTCGCTCGGCGCGGCGCTGCGCGCACCCCGTCCGCGAAAGCGTAGCCAGCGGCCCGGGCGACGAGGGACGGGCACCGGCTCGCGGTTACGCTGCGACGGCCATGTCGTCGTCGTCGCGGTCGCCAAGGTCGCGGGTCGTGGTCGCGGCGAGCGCGGCCGCACTCGTAGCGATCGGCGTCGGCATCGACGCGATCGCGGGCGCCTTCCGGCAACCGGGCCTCACGCCCGCGCAGATGGCCGCTCGCGCGGCGGCACGCGCCCGCCACCGCCTGCTCGTCGCCGAGAGCCGCGCGGTCGAGCGGGCCGCGTCGCGCGTCGTCGTCGCGCTCCCCACGAGCGCCGGCGCACCGGCGCCGAGGTCGAACGGTGCCCTGTTCACGGCGCCGCTCCCCGCCCACACGGTCTACGGCTTCGTCCCGTACTGGGAGGTCGCGAACCTCACCGCCGCGGACTTCGCGCGCACGAGCGTGCTCTCCTACTTCGGCGTCGAGGTCGGCGCGACCGGGGCGCTCCTGCGCTCCGGCTACGGCTGGCAGGACTTCACGGCGCCGGGCTTCGCGAGCTTCGTCGCGGAGGCGCACGCGGCGCGAGACCGCGTCCTGCTCACGGTCTCGACGACCGACGAGCGCGTCATCCGCCACCTCACCGGGGCACCGGGGCCGACGAGCGCCCGCCTCGCGGGCGAGCTCGCGTCCGTCGTGGCCGCGGACCACCTGGACGGCATCGACATCGACATCGAGGGCAGGTCCGCGGCACAGCGTTCCGGGTTCGTGACCTTCGTCCGCGACCTGTCCTCGGCGCTCCGCCGGCTCGTCCCGCACGGCGAGATCGTGCTCGACACCTACCCCCAGTCCGCGTCGTCGACGCGCGACTTCTTCGACGTCGCGCGGCTCGCGCCGCGCGTCGACGCCCTGTTCGTCATGGCCTACGACATGGACGACCCGACCGTGCCGTCGGCCAACTCCCCGCTCGCGAGCCCGACGCTCGGGCTGAGCGACGTGGGGTCGCTCCTCGACTACGTGAAGGTCGTGCCGCCCGCGAAGCTCGTCCTCGGCTTGCCGTTCTACGGCCTCGACTACACGACCGCCGCGCGGCGCCCGGGCGCGCGGGTCCTCGGGGGCGGCCCGACCGCCGTGACGTACGCGTCCGTGCTCGCCGCGGGCCGGCCCGCGCGCTGGGACCGCGCGTCGTACACGCCGTACACGGTCTACCGGGACCAGGGGCACTGGCACGAGACCTGGTACGACGACCCCGTGTCGCTCGCGCTGAAGACCGCGCTCGCATCCGACCTCCACCTCGCGGGCGTCGGCGCATGGGCGCTCGGTCAGGAGGGCCCGGCGACGCAGATGGTCGCGGCGCTCGACGGCGGGAGCGCCCCGCTCAAGCTGCCGATCACGAGCCCGGCCGGCTGAGCGCACGACCCGGTCGCGGGCCGTGCGGTTGGGTCAGGACTCGGCAGCCTCGGCGGCGGCGCTCGCGTGGCGCATGAGGCGCGACTTGCGGCGCGCCGCCTGGTTGGGGTGGATGACGCCCTGCGCCGCGGCCTTGTCGATCCGCTTCACCGCCGCCTTCAGCTTCACGTCCGCGTCGTCGGCGACCGATCCGATGGCGGCGAGCGCTCCCTTGGTGCGGGTGCGGAGCTCGGAGCGCACGGACTTGTTGCGCTCGCGACGGACCTCGTTCTGCTTGATCCGCTTGATCTGACTCTTGATGTTCGCCATGTTGGTTCCCTCGGACGCGTGGATGCCGAGTGCGAGATCGTAGCAGGCCCCGGGCCCGCGGCTCCCCCTGCAGGACCGCGCCCCGCGAGGTGGCACGATGTCGTCGTGGTCGACACGTCGGCAATCCGCAACTTCTCGATCATCAGCCACGTCGACCACGGCAAGTCAACGCTGTCGGACCGGATCCTCGAGCTCACCGGGGCCGTCGACGCCCGCGACATGCGCGCCCAGTACCTCGACTCGATGGACATCGAGCGCGAGCGCGGCATCACGATCAAGGCCCAGAACGTCCGGGTCCACTGGCGGGGCAGCGTGCTCCACCTCATCGACACGCCCGGGCACGTGGACTTCGGCTACGAGGTGAGCCGGAGCCTCGCCGCCTGCGAGGGCGTCGTGCTCCTCGTCGACGCGTCGCAGGGCATCGAGGCCCAGACGCTCGCGAACTGCTACCTCGCGCTCGAGAGCAACCTCGAGATCGTCGCAGCGCTGAACAAGATCGACCTCCCCGCGGCCGAGCCCGAACGGTACGCGCAGGAGATCGAGCGGGTGCTCGGGCTCGACGCGGACCTGGTGCTCCGGATCTCCGCGAAGACCGGGGAGGGCGTCGACCGCCTGCTCGACGAGATCGTGGCGCGCATCCCCCCGCCCGCCGGCGACCCCGACGCCCCGTTGCGCGCGCTCATCTTCGACTCCTACTACGACCAGTACCGCGGGGTCGTGAGCGCGATCCGCGTGGTCGACGGGACGCTGCGCGCCGGGACGCGGGTGCGGTTCTTCCAGGCGAGCACGACCCACGACGTCGAGGAGGTCGGGGTGCGCTCGCCGGTCCCCACCCCGGTCGACGCGCTCGGCCCCGGCGAGGTCGGCTTCCTCGTCGCCGGCGTGCGCAACGTCGGCGAGGCACGCTCGGGAGAGACGGTCACGGACGCGGCCCACCCCGCGTCCGAGGCGCTGCCCGGGTACCGCCACCCGAAACCGATGGTGTTCTGCGGCCTGTACCCCGTGGACGGCGACGAGTTCCCGGAGCTGCGCGACGCGCTCGAGAAGCTCCAGCTCAACGACGCGAGCATCACGTACCAGCCCGAGACCTCGACGGCCCTCGGCTTCGGGTTCCGCTGCGGCTTCCTCGGCCTGCTCCACATGGAGATCGTCCGCGAGCGCCTCGAGCGGGAGTTCGACCTGTCGCTGATCGCGACGGCGCCGTCGGTCGCGTACCTCGCGCACCTCACGAACGGGTCGGTCGAGGAGGTCGACAACCCCTCCGCGATGCCCGCGCAGCAGAACGTGGCGCACGTCGAGGAGCCGCTGCTCCGGGTCACGATCCTCACGCCGTCCGAGTTCACGGGGGCCGTCATGGACCTGTGCCAGGGTCGCCGGGGACGGCTCGAGCGCATGCAGTACCTGTCGGCGGAGCGGCTCGAGCTCGTCTACACCTTGCCGCTCGCCGAGGTCGTGCTCGACTTCTTCGACCAGCTGAAGGGGCGGACGCGCGGCTACGCGAGCCTCGACTACGAGCCCGCCGGGCTCGAGACGTCCGATCTCGTGAAGGTCGACATCTTGCTGAACGGTCAGCCCGTCGACGCGTTCTCGTCGGTCGTGCACCGCTCGAAGGCCGACGAGTACGGGCGCAAGATGGCCCAAAAGCTCCGCGAGATCATCCCGCGCCAGCTCTTCGACGTGCCGATCCAGGCCGCGATCGGCGGGCGGATCATCGCCCGCGAGACCGTGAAGGCCAAGCGCAAGGACGTGCTCGCGAAGTGCTACGGCGGCGACATCTCGCGCAAGAACAAGCTCCTCGACAAGCAGAAGGCCGGGAAGAAGCGCATGAAGTCCATCGGCCGCGTCGAGATCCCGCAGGAGGCGTTCGTCTCGGCGCTCAGGCTCGACGAGTGAGGCGCGGCGGCGCGCCGCTCGTCGCGGTCGGCGTCGCGCGGCGCCTCGTCGTCGCCGGCGTCGCCCGGGCGCTCGGCGACACGCCCGGCGCGCTCGACGAGTACCGCGAGCCGCCCGGCGACCCGGGCCTGTTCGGACCCGGCTCGGTCGCGTGGCAGGTCCACGCGGACCTTCCCGCGATGCTCATCGGCGGGGTCTCGTCGCTCATGCTCCAGACGCTCCACCCGCTCGCGATGGCCGGTGTCGCCGAGCACTCGCGGTACCGCCAGGACCCGTTCGGGCGGCTGCAGCGCACCGCACGCTTCGTCGCGGGAACGACGTTCGGCGGTCACGACCTCGTCGAGCGGCTCGTCGCGGAGGTGCGCGCTGTGCACCGGGGCGTCCGGGGCGTCGCGCGAGACGGCCGCCGGTACTCGGCCGGGGACCCGAGCCTGCTCACGTTCGTCCATGTCGCCGAGGTGTGGAGCTTCCTCCGCTCCTACCAGCGCTACGGGCCGCGCCCGCTCGTCCGGAGCGAGAAGGACCGCTACCTCGCCGAGGTCGCCGAGGTCGCCCGTCTCCTCGGAGCGCGTGACGTCCCGGGATCCGTCGACGACGTCCGCTCCTACCTGCGGGAGGTCCGCGGCCAGCTCGCGGCGACCCCCGAGGCGCACGACGCGGTCCGCTTCCTGCGCAGGCCGTTCGGCGACCGACCGGTCGACGCGCTCGCGCACCGCGTGGTCGCCGAGGCGGCGATCGACCTCCTCCCGGGCTTCGCACGGCACGAGCTCGGGGTCGGCCGCGCGCCCGCGGCGCGCGCCGCGCCCGTGCGCGGGGCCGGCACCGCGCTCGCGGCGACGCTGCGTTGGGCGGTCGGACCGTCCCTCGTGCGCGCCGCGGCGACCGAGCGAGTGCGCGCCGGCGGCGCCGCGTAGCGGCACAGGGCACCCTCCACCCGACCGACGGCCAGCGCTCGGTACAATCGAGTGCCAGGTCCCGCCCGCGGATCTCCCGCGGGGGACCACATGTGTGACCGGCGCGGTGCATCGCCGCGGGGCACGCCACCGAGACAGCAGACAGGCCGAGGGAGCAGATGCTCGACGCGAGGAAGTCCGCCATCCTCCGCAAGGTCGTGACCGAGCACATCGAGACGGCCCAGCCCGTCGGCTCCTCCCACGTGGTCCAGGACCCGGCGATCGACGTCTCGCCTGCGACCGTGCGCTCGGACATGGCGGCGCTCGAGCGCGAGGGCTACCTCACGCACCCGCACACGAGCGCGGGGCGGATCCCGACGGACAAGGGCTATCGCTTCTTCGTCGACCACCTCTCCGACGCGCCGCTGCTCGACCCGGCGAGCGACGAGCAGGTCACCGCGTTCTTCGACCGCGCCCACGGCGAGCTCGAGCGGATGCTCCGGGACACCTCGCGACTGCTGTCGCAGCTCACCGACCACGCCGCCGTCGTCGTGGCGCCCGCCCACGAGGTCCTCACGGTCCGGTCCTCGCTCCTCACGCGCCTCGCGCCCCGGGTCGTGCTCCACGTCGCGGTCCTGTCGAACGGCGGCGTCGAGAAGCACTCGGTCGAGATCGACGAGCGCACGGCCGACGAGGACGTCGCCGCCGCGAACGCGCTGCTCGCCGAGCAACTGTGCGGCCAGACGCTCGGGCGCGCCTCGACCCCGCCGCGCACGGGCAGCCCCGCGGTGGACGCCGTCCTCGCGGCCTGCCACGCGAAGATCGTCGACGCGGCCCGGCCCGCACCGGAGGCCGACGAGGTCTACGTCGGGGGAGCGGCGCGCATGGCGCAGCAGTTCTCCGCCGTCGACCAGGTGCGGGAGGTGCTGTCCATCCTCGAGCAGTCCTTCGTCGTCGTGTCGCTGCTCCAGGACGTGCTCTCGACGGGCCAGAGCGTCGCGATCGGCGCCGAGAACCGGGTCGACTCCCTCGCGGAGTGCTCGCTCGTCGTCGCGCCCTACCAGGTCGACGACGCCGTCGTGGGTACGATCGGCGTGCTCGGGCCGACGCGCATGAACTACCCCCAGGCACTTGCGGCGGTCGCGGTCGTGAGCCAGCGTCTCGGCCGGCAGCTGTCGAGCGGCTGAGGAGGACCCAGGTGGCGACCGATTTCTACGAGCTGCTCGGCGTCGCGCGCGACGCGTCCGAGGACGAGATCAAGCGCGCGTACCGCAAGCTCGCCCGCGAGCTGCACCCGGACGCGAACGGCGGCGACCCGCAGTCCGAGGCGCGCTTCAAGGAGGTCTCGATCGCGTACGAGACGCTGCGCGACCCGGAGCGCCGCCGCCGCTACGACACCTTCGGACCGGACCAGATGCGCGGCTCGGGCGCGGGCCCGGGCGACATGTTCGGCGGCGGGCTCGGCGACCTGTTCGACGCGTTCTTCGGCGGCGGCGCGGCGACGGGCTTCGGCACGTCGCGCCCGGCGGGCCCACGGCGCGGCGACGACGTCGAGGTCGTGCTCGACCTCAAGTTCGAAGAGGCCGTCTTCGGCGTCGAGCGCTCGGTGAGCTGGCGGGGCCCGGTCACGTGCACGACCTGCTCGGGCTCGGGCGCTCGCCCGGGGACGAGCCCGACGACCTGCCCGGAGTGCCAGGGCCTCGGCCAGGTCCGCCGCGTCCGCCAGTCGATCCTCGGGCAGGTCGTCACGACCGCGCCGTGCCCGCGCTGCCGCGGCTACGGCGAGGTCGTCGCGTCGCCGTGCTCGGACTGCCGCGGCGAGGGGCGCCGGACCGACGACCGCTCGGTGACCGTCGAGGTCCCGCCCGGCGTCGACGAGGGCACGACGCTGCGGATCTCCGGCTCGGGCTCGCCCGCGCCCCGCGGGGGCCTGCCCGGCGACCTCTACGTCCACCTGCGCGTCGCGAAGCACGACCGCTTCGAGCGGTCGGGCGCGGACCTCGTCACCCGGCTCCACGTCGCGTTCACCCAGGCGGCACTCGGCGCGGACGTCACGATCGAGACGCTCGACGGGAGCGAGTCGATCGCGCTCGCGCCCGGCACGCAGACCGGCAAGACCGTGCGCCTGCGCGGCCACGGCGTCCCCCACGTGCGCGGCCGCGGCCGCGGGGACCTTCACGTCGAGGTCGTCGTCGACACGCCGACCGGCCTCGACAAGGAGCAGGACCGCCTGCTCCGCGAGCTCGCACGCATGCGGGGCGAGGAGGTCTCGAGCGGCGAGGGCGGGCTCTTCTCCCGCATCCGCTCGAGCCTCGGTTGAACGGCAGCGCCCGGGGCCGCTCGGCCGGAGCGGCGGGAGCGGACGGCGCCCGCGAGCTGCGCGAGGCCGCCGCGCTCGTCTTCGTCGACGACCTCGACCCCGACGAGGTCCCGATCGAGCTCGACCCCGCGGACGCGCACCACCTCGTCGACGTCCTGCGGGTCGGCCCGCGCGAGCTCGTCGTCGCCTCCGACGGCCGCGGATCGTGGCGCTCGTGCGTGCTACGTCCGCGCGGCACGGGCCACGGCCCGGCGATCTCCGGCCGCCGGCCGCCGCGCCGGCCGCGCGCGGCGGACCGGCGCGGGGACCCCGACGTCGTGCTCGAGCCGGCGGGGGCCATCGCCGCCGAGCCCGCGCCGAGCCGCCCGCTCACCGTCGCGTTCTCGCTCACGAAGGGATCGAGAGCCGAGTGGACGGTCCAGAAGCTCACCGAGCTCGGCGTCGACCGCATCCAGCCGCTGCTCAGCACGCGCACGGTCGTGCAGCTCGACGACCGGTCCGGCTCGGCGCGCGACGACCGGCTCCGCCGCGTGGCGCGCGAGGCGGCCGCCCAGAGCCGCAATCCCCGCCTCCCGGTCGTCTCGGGCACCGCCCGCCTCGACGCCGTCCTCGCCGGCATCGCCGCGGACGGGGGGCTCGCCGCGTTCGCGGAGCCGGGCGGCCCGCCGCTCGACGCCGCCACCACGGCCGTCCTCGTCGGACCCGAGGGCGGCTGGACCGACGCCGAGCTCGCGGTCGCGCCCGCTCGGCTCGGCCTCGGCCCGACCGTGCTCCGTGCGGAGACCGCGGCCGTCGTCGCCGGCGCCCTGCTCGCCGCGGTCCGCGCCGGCACGGTGCTCGCCCGCTGAGCGCCGGCTCGCGCCCGGCCGTCGGGGACGCGGCGGAGCGCCCGCGGACGCGAAGAGTGCTCGCGCCGCCGCGTCAGGGTAGCTTGTGGTGCGCGAACGGTCACGACGACGGCACGGACGGCGGTCACCGATGTCAGAGCACTTGATAGACGGCGACGGAGATGGCGAGCCCAGCGGCTACGCCGCGGAGGTCGGCGCGCGGCTGCGCACGGTCCGGCGACAGAAGCGCCTCTCGCTCCAGGCCGTCGAGGCGGCCTCCGCGCACGAGTTCAAGGCCTCCGTGCTCGGTGCGTACGAGCGCGGCGAGCGCGCGATCTCGGTCCCTCGCCTCCAGCGGCTCGCGCGCCTCTACGAGGTCCCGGTCGACCAGCTGCTTCCCGAGAACCTCGGCCAGGGCACCGCGGCACCCGCACGAGGCGCGGCGGGCTCGGCGGCACGCGGCTCGGACAAGGTCCGCATCGACCTCACGAAGCTGAAGGACACGACCGGGCCCGAGGCCGCGGCGCTCCAGCGCTTCCTCGCGACGATCCAGGTCGAGCGTCAGGACTTCAACGGACAGGTGCTCACCGTCCGCGGCGACGACATGCGCGTGATCGGCGCGACGCTGGGGCTCGGGCAGGTCGAGATGATCGAGCGCCTCGACGATCTCGGCTTGCTCTACCGGCCCTGACCGCGACCGGCCCCGCCGCCGGGCGGCCAGAGCTCGGCGTCTACCTCCACGTACCGTTCTGCGCGCGCCGCTGCGACTACTGCGCGTTCGCGACCTTCACGGACCGCGACCACCTCATGGAGCGCTACGTCGACGCGTGCGGCGCCGAGCTCGCCCGCGCGTACGAGGACGGCCTCGGCGACGCGACGACCGTGTTCGTCGGCGGCGGGACGCCCTCGCGGCTCGGACCCGACCTGCTCGCGCGGCTCGTCGCAGGGGTGCGACGCGTCCCGTCGGCCGAGGTGACGGTCGAGTGCAACCCGGAGAGCACGACCGCCGACCTGCTCGCCGCGCTGCGCGAGGCGGGCGTCACGCGCATCTCGCTCGGCGTCCAGTCGCTGAAAGGCCACGTGCTCGCCGGCCTCGGCAGGGCCCAGGAGCCCGGCTCGGTCGAGCGCGCGGTCGCGCTCGTGGGCGCGGCGGGCTTCACGAGCTTCAGCGTCGACCTCGTCTACGGCGGCGCGGGCGAGACCGACCGGGACTGGATCGACACCGTCGAGGGCGTGCTCGCGCTCGACCCCCCGCCCCCGCACGTGAGCGCGTACGCGCTGACCGTCGAGCCCGGGACTCCGCTCGCCCGGGACGCCTCGCGCCACCCCGACGACGACACCCAGGCCGACCGCTACCTCGCCGTGGACGAGCGCCTCGCCGCGGCCGGGCTCGACTGGTACGAGATCTCGAACTTCGCTCGCCTCGGTCACGAATGCCGGCACAACCTCGCGTGCTGGCGCCAGGCGGACTACCGGGGGATCGGCTGCGCCGCGCACAGCCACCGCGCCGGGCGCCGGTCGTGGAACGTCCGGTCGGTCGACCGCTACGTCGACGTCGTCGAGCGCGGCGCGAGCCCGCTCGCGGGCGAGGAGGTGCTCGACGCGCGGCGGCGAGAGCTCGAGCGGCTCGAGCTCTCGCTCCGCACGCGCGGCGGCGTGCCGGCCGCGTCGCTCCCCGACGACCCCGAGCTCCGCCCCCTCGTCGCGCGCGGCGGCGGCCGGGCGGTGCTCACGGCCCGCGGGCGGCTGCTCGCGAACGAGGTCGCGATGCGGCTCCGGCCCGACGCCGAGCTGGACGGGGAGCGACCGGCGCCGGCCGCCGCGCCGGGCGGCCCGGCCGGATTGCTACGCAGCGTGGCAGGATCGGGTCGCTGATGACATGAGACGTCACGAAACGCCCGTCGGTCTGCTACGCTACGCGTTCATGGGTGACTCGGGACGCTGGCTCAGCACGAAGGAGGCGTCCCAGCTGCTGGGCGTCAACCTCCGGACGCTCTACCGCTTCATCGACGAGGGGGAGCTCCCCGCGTACAAGTTCGGGAGGGTGATCCGTCTGCGCGAGCTCGACGTCGAGCGCTTCGTCGAGTCGGCCCGTATCCTGCCGGGCAGCCTCGAGCACCTCTACCCCGAGCCGGCGCGTCCCGCCGGACGGTGAGCGCGGGCGGTGACGCGACGGACGTCGGACGCGCAGCGGTCCCCGGCTGCCCGTTCTGCGGGATCGTCGCGGGCGAGCTCCCGGCCCGCGTCATCTGGGAGACCGACCTCGTCATCGCCTTTCGCGACATCGCGCCGGTCGCACCGGTCCACGTCCTGATCGTGCCCCGCGCGCACGTGCCGGACGCCCTGTCGCTCGACGCGTCGCACGCTGCCCTGCTCGCCGAGCTCGCGATCGTCGGCCGGCGCGTCGCCGAGGCCGAAGGCGTCGCGAGCTCGGGCTACCGGCTCGTGTTCAACGTCGGCGAGGACGGCGGAAACACCGTGAGCCACCTGCACCTCCACCTGCTCGGTGGCCGACCGATGGCGTGGCCCCCCGGCTGAGCACCTCGCAGCGGTCCGCCCGCCACGGCCTGCACGGCACTGCCGGCGCTCCTGGTAGCGTGCGTCCGGTAGCCGTGCACTCGACCCAGGTGAAGATCTTCGTCCCCGGCAACGACCTCATGGTCGGGCTTCTCGGCGAGCGCGACGAGCTGTTGCGACTCGTCGAGGACGCGTTCGCCGGCACGTCCGTCCACGTGCGCGGGAACGAGATCACGATCGACGGTGCGGACGCTCCCGAGGTCGGCAAGGTGTTCGACGAGCTCGTCCTGCTCCTCGAGTCCGGCCAGTGGCTCGACCCGTCACACGTCGCGCGGACGATCGAGATGGTGCGCGCGGACCTGCGGCCGTCGGAGATCACGGGCACCGAGGTCGTGCGCGGGTCGCGCGGCAACAGCGTGCGCCCGAAGACCGCGGGCCAGCGACGCTACGTCGACGCGATCGCGGCGCACACGATCACGTTCGGCATCGGCCCCGCGGGGACCGGGAAGTCCTACCTCGCGGTCGCGCAGGCCGTGCAGGCGCTGCAGAGCAAGCAGGTCAGCCGGATCATCCTCGCCCGCCCTGCGGTCGAGGCCGGCGAGCGGCTCGGCTTCCTCCCCGGAGACCTCATGGCGAAGGTCGACCCGTACCTGCGCCCCCTGTACGACGCGCTTTTCGACATGCTCGAGCCCGACGGCACCCAGCGGCTCATCGACCGCGGAGCGATCGAGGTCGCCCCGCTCGCGTTCATGCGCGGCCGCACGTTGAACTCGAGCTTCGTGATCCTCGACGAGGCGCAGAACACCACGCCCGAGCAGATGAAGATGTTCCTCACCCGGATCGGCTTCGGGACCAAGGCGGTCGTGACGGGCGACGTGACCCAGATGGACGTCGCCGCCGGCCGCTCGGGCCTCGTCGGCCTCGAGCAGATCCTGCAGGGCATCGAGGGGCTCGCGTTCGTCTGGCTCGACGAGACCGACGTCGTGCGCAACCGGATCGTGCGCGACATCGTCTCCGCCTACGACCGCTCGTCGAGCGGCACCGCGTCCTGAGGCGGCCCGGGCCATGCCGATCGAGGTCTTCGTCGCGGACGAGCAGAGCGCCCGCCCGGTCGACTGCGAGCGCTGGGCCGCGCTCGCCGAGGCCGCACTGCGCGCCCAGGACGTCCGCGGCGAGGCGGAGCTCTCCGTGCTCTTCGTCGACGAGGCCGCGATCGCGGCGCTGAACGCGCGCTTCCTCGGCCACGACGGCCCGACCGACGTCCTCTCGTTCCCGATCGAGGACGGCCCGGCACCATCGGGCCGCTCGCCGGACGGCGGCGGGAACGGGCCGGGCTGGGAGCCGCCGGACGACTCGGACATGCCGACGCTCGTCGGCGACGTCGTGATCTGCCCGGAGGTCGCGTGGCGCAACGCGCCCGAGCACGCGGGCACCTACGAGGACGAGATCGCGCTGCTGCTCGTCCACGGGATCCTGCACCTGCTCGGCATGGACCACGAGGTCGCCGAGGAGGCGGAGGCCATGGAGGCCCGCGAGCAGGAGCTGCTCGACAAGTTCCACCGGCCGCGCCCGGGCGGGGCGGCGGTCGGGTGAGCCGGGCCCCGCTCCTCGCGTCGAGCCTCGGCGCTGCGGACGGGGGGGTGCTCGCCGCCGTCGTGGTGCTGCTCGCGGTCTCCGCGATCCTCGCGCTCGCCGAGACCGGCCTCGTCCGGATGTCGAAGGCGAGGGCGCGCGCGCTCGTCGACGGCGGGCACCGGGGCGCTCGCTCGCTCGCGAAGCTCGTCGAGAACCCGGAGAACTTCCTCGCGCCCGTGCTCCTGCTCGTCCTCGTGTGCCAGCTCGTCGCCGCGACGCTCGTCGGCGTCGAGGCGTCTCGGCTCTTCGGCGCCCTCGGGGTCGCGGTCGCGACGCTCTTCGAGGTCGTCGTCATCTTCGTCGCGGCCGAGGCGGTCCCGAAGCACTGGGCCGTGCGCCACGCGGACCGCGCGGCGCTGTTCAGCGCCCCGATCGTGACCGCGCTAATCGCGTTCCCGCCCGTCAGGTTCGTGTCGTCCCTGCTCATCGGGCTGTCGCGTCTCGTGACCCCGGGCGACGAGGAGGCGAACAACGCGGAGGTGACCGAGTCCGAGCTGCTCGCGCTCGCGGACGTCGCTGTCGACGAGCTCGTGCTCGAGCGCGAGGAGCGCGCGCTCATCTCGTCGATCATCGACTTCGGGGACACGATCGTGCGAGAGGTCATGGCGCCGCGTCCCGACATCGTCGCGGTCGAGTCGGCGACGCCGGCCTCCGCGGTGCTCGAGCGCGCGATGGCGTCGGGCCTCAGCCGGATCCCCGTCTACAACAGGACCGTGGACGACATCGTCGGGATCGCCTACACGAAGGACCTCATGCGCGCGCTGCAGACCGGCGGCGACGAGCGCCCGATCGTCGGCATGTGCCGGCCCGCGCACTACGTGCCCGAGACGAAGCGCGTCGCGCCATTGCTGCGGGAGATGCAGGCCGAGCAGTACCACCTCGCGGTCGTCGTCGACGAGTACGGCGGCACGGCCGGGATCGTGACCCTCGAGGACCTCATCGAGGAGCTCGTGGGCGAGATCTTCGACGAGTTCGACGTCGACGAGCCGCTCGTCGAACCGCTCTCCGAGTCGGAGTACCGGGTGTCGGGAAAGATGGCCGTCGACGAGGTGAACGAGCTGCTCGGAACGGACCTGCCGGTCGGCGACTGGGACACGGTCGGCGGGTTGCTGCTGCACCTCCGCGGCCAGATCCCGATCGAGGGCGAGCACATCGCCGCGGGTCGCGACGTGCTCGTAGCCGAGAAGGTCCAGGGCAGGCGCATCGGCAGCGTCCGCGTCGTGCGCGGGCCCGCGGAGCCGCACCCCAACGGTGAAAAGGTGGAGGAACAGGAGCACGCGACGTGACCGAGAGCGCACCGGGCGCGCCGTTCCGGTCGGGATTCGTCTCGATCGTCGGGCGGCCCAACGTCGGCAAGTCGACGCTCGTGAACGCGATGTTGAAGACGAAGGTCTCGATCACCTCGCCGTCGCCGAACACGACGCGGACGCGCGTGCGCGGGATCCTCGAGGGTGACGGCTACCAGGCGGTGCTCGTCGACACGCCGGGGGTCCACAAGCCCCGGAGCGCGCTCGGCGAGCGGCTGAACGCGACCGCCGCGAGCGCGATCGAGGACGTCGACGTCTGCCTGCTCGTCGTCGACGCGACGGCGCCGATCGGTCCGGGTGACCGGTTCGTCGCCGCGCAGCTCCCGAGCCGGACCGTCGTCGTCGTGAACAAGTCGGACCGCGCGACGAAGGTGCAGATGCTCGCGCAGCTCGCCCGCGCGGACCAGCAGCTCGGACTTCGCTATGCCGAGTACTACCCGCTCTCCGCGCGCACCGGCGAGGGCGTCGACGCGCTCGTCGACCACGTCGTCGCCCGCCTTCCCGTCGGCCCCCGCTACTACCCGGAGGGGACGGTCCGCGACGTGCCCGAGGCGTTCTTCCTCGCGGAGCTCGTGCGCGAGCAGCTGCTGAGGATCGCGCGCGAGGAGCTCCCCCACTCGATCGCCTGCCGCGTCGTCGAGTGGGAGCCGCCCTACGTGCGCTGCGAGATCCTCGTCGAGCGCGAGTCGCAGAAGGGCATCGTCGTCGGGCGCGGCGGCTCCGTGCTGAAGGCCGTCGGGACCGCGGCGCGACGGTCGCTCCCGCCCGGCAGCTACCTCGACCTCGTCGTGAAGGTCGAGCGCGACTGGCAGCGCCGGCCCGACCTCATCGAGCGGCTCGGCTACTGACCTCGCCGGCCGCCGCGGTGCGCGCGACCGGAACCGCTCAGCCCGACGGGCGCACCGCTCAGCCCGACGGGCGCACCGCTCAGCCCGACGGGCGCACGCCGAGCGCCGAGCAGAGCGCGACGAGCCGCTCCTCCGCGATCTCGTAGGAGAGGTCGTGGTAGTGGTACGGAAGGACGCGCAGCGACTTGCGCGGGGCCGCGATCCGGCGGAACGTCGAGTAGACCGTGCTCGGCGGGCAGATGTCGTCCCACAGGGCGACCGTGACGACCGTCTCGCAGGTGACCCGGTCCGCGAGGTTCAACAGGTCGACGTACGAGATCGTGTGCCAGAGCGCGTCCTCGAGCGACGGGCGCGAGCGGAGGTAGTCGCTGATCTCGGTGTACGGGAGCCGCTCGGAGATCTGCGCGCCGCGGCGGATGTCGCACAGGAACGGGATGTCCGCCCAGACGAAGCGCGGCCGTGGCGACAGCGCAGCCGCGGCGAGGCTGAGGCCGCCGCCCTGGCTGACGCCCGTCGTCGCGACGCGCGACGCGTCCACCTCGGGGAAGGCGCAGAGCACCTCGAGCGCCCGCACCGCGTCCGCGTACACGTGCCGGTAGTAGTAGCGCTCGGGCGAGCCGGCACCCTGCGTCATCCACCCCGCGACGTGCCCGGAGGGGCGCACGACTCCGTCGGTGGACTCGCCGTTCTGCGCGCGGCAGTCGAGCGACAGGACCGCGAACCCCTGGGCCGCGAGCGTGTAGAGCTCGAGCGGTCGGGCCGCCCTGCCCGAGTAGCCGTGGTACGAGGCGACGGCCGGGAACGGTCCCGGCCCGTCGGGCCGCACGTACCAGGCGGTGAGCCTCCCGCCCTCGAAGCCGTCGAAGGTGACCCTCGCGCTTCGGACACCCGCGAGCTCGAGCGCGTACGGCTCGACCGCGACCTCCAGCGGCTGCGAGAGCGCCGCCGCGAGCGTGCGCGTCCAGAACTCGTCGAGGTCGTCCGGCGCGTACGGCTCCGGCGCGTATGCCTCGAGCTCGCGGACCGTCATGTCGATGCTCGCCATCCCCGCTCCTTCGTCCGGTCGCCGACGCTACCGGCTCACGCGCGCGCTGCCCGGGTCGAGCGGCGCGCCTCCGACTCGATCGCCTGCTCGCGGATCGCCCGCAGGAACGCCTCGGCCTCGGCACGCTCGCGCGTGCGCCGCATCGGCGGGAGCGCGCGCACGAGGTCCCACCGGTAGGACGCGGTCGCGAGCCTCGAGTCGAGAACCGCGACGACTCCGCGGTCCTCGGCCGTGCGCACGAGCCGGCCGGCGCCCTGCGCGAGCAGGCTCGCAGCTCGCGGAAGGTCGACGGTCCGGAAGGCCTCGGCCCCCGCACGGTCGCGACGGGCGGCGGCGAGCGGGTCGTCGGGGCGGGCGAACGGCAGCCGGTCGATCACGACGAGCGACAGCGTCGCGCCGGGGACGTCCACGCCCTGCCAGAAGCCCATGGTCGCGAACAGGCACGCTTCGGGCTCCGCGGCGAACTCCTCGACGAGCGCGGCCTTCGAGCGCTCACCCTGGACGAGGATCGGGTGCTCGACGCGTGTCGCGACGGCCGCCGCGGCGCGCTCCATCGCCGCGCGGCTCGTGAACAGCGCGAGCGCCCGACCACCCGCGGCGGAGATGAGCGCGACGAGCTCGTCCGCGATCGCCGCCTCCGCCTCGGGCCGGCGGCGGTCCGGGAGGTGCGCTGCGCAGTAGAGCAGCGCGTGCGCCGCGTAGTCGAACGGGCTCCCCACGTCCACCACCGCGGTCGACGCGCGATCCGCGCCGAGGCGTGCCGCGAGCCCCCGCGGGAGCGTCGCGCTCGTGAGGACCACGGGCCGCTGCGAGAACACCTGCTCGGCGAGCACGGGCGCGACGTCGATCGGGGCGAGCTCGAGCGCGGGTCGGGATCCGCCCTCGACCCACGCGACCTGCTCGTCCCCGAGCGAGGCGACGCGGGCGAGGTCCTCGCGCGCGTGGCCCACCGCGAGCGCCGCCCGGGTCGCCCGCTGCTGGACCTCGGCCCCGGCGCCTCCTGCGGGCGAGCCGTCCTGCCCGGTCCCCGCGGCCCGCAACAGCTCGGCGGAGAGGCGCTCGAGCCGCCCGGCGAGCAGCTCGATGGCGGACGCGAGCTCCCCGCCGAACCCCGGGCGCAGGCGCTCGCCCGCGCTGGCCTCGAGAGCGTCGCCGAAGCGCTCCGCCGCGGCGAGCACGTCGTCCGGCGCGCTGCTCGCGGCGGAGCGCGGCCGGCCTGCCCCGAGCGCCGCACGCGCCGTCGCGACGATCGCTCGCAGGCGTCCCGCGGTGATCGTGATCCCGAGGCTCGAGGTGAGCACGTCCTCGAGCTCGTGCGCCTCGTCGACGACGAGCGCGTCGTGCTCGGGCAGGACCGCGCCCCCGCTCGCGAGGTCCGCACCGAGGAGGTGGAGGTTGACGACGACGACGTCGGCCGCCGCGGCGCGCGCCCGGGCCGCCTCGGCGAAGCAGTCCACGCCGGACGGGCAGCGGAACGCGCCCGGGCACTCCTCGGAGGTCACGCTGAACGACGACCAGACGCGTGGGTCCGGCTCGAGCTCGAGCTCGGCGCGGTCCCCCGTCGCCGTGCGCCTCGACCACTCGAGCACGGCCTCGGCCTGCTCGCCGAGCGGACCGCTCGCGCCGGGCCCTGCCGAGGAGCCGAGCTCGCCCTGGCTGCCCGCGGCCTCGGCCTCGCGCACGCGCTGCACGCACAGGTAGTTCGACCGGCCCTTCAGCACCGCGAAGGTGAAGCGGCGGGCGACGCCGCGCTCGACGAGCGGGAGGTCCTTCGACGCGAGCTGGTCCTGGAGCGCCTTCGTCGCGGTCGCGACGACGACTCGCTTTCCCGACAGGACGGCGGGGACGAGGTAGCCGAGCGACTTCCCGGTGCCCGTGCCCGCGCGCACCTGCACGTGCGTCCCTCCGGCGATCGCCCCGGCGACGGCCTCGGCCATCTCGCGCTGCCCGTCGCGCACCTCGCCGCCGTCGGGGAGCAGTGCGACGACCGCGGCGAGCGCTCCGGCGACGTCTCGGGGGGCCCCCACCCCGCCCATCGTACCGGGTGCACGAAATATACTGAAATGACGCTAGCCGCCGCCCGCGACGGTCCGGTCGGGGTGCTCGCCCGCGGGCCCGTGCAGCCGGCGCGCGAGGCGACCGGCGAGCGCTTCGACCGTGTGGGCCCAGGTCCGCTCGCCCATCGCCCAGAGCCAGACCTCGCGGCGCGCGCCGTGCACGGCCGCGAGCAGCGCGTCCGACGGCGGTGCGTCGCGCGCCATCCGGTCGGCCCACCGTTGCCCGAGCGCGGCGGCGAGCCGGTCGGCGACGCGTGCCGGCCCGGCCGCGGGGTCGTCGCGCGCGATCGCCGCGAGCTCGGCACGCAGCCCGGCCGGCTCCCCGTCCGCTGCCGCGACGAGCTCCTCGCGCGTCGCGGCGCCCGCACCCGATCGGTTCACCGTCCCCGCCAGACGGGCGCGCGGTCCGTGCCCTCGTACGCGGCAAGATGCTCGGCGAAGTCCACGAACATCGGCCCCGCCGGGTCGAGCGTGCGGCGCAGGTGCGCGCCCGTGACGGACTTGTCGAGCCGGTCGAGCCGGTCGAGCGCCTCGGGGTGCTCGATCTCCCCCATCTCGAGCGACGGCGCCGCGAGCGCGAGCGCCCGCGCGCCTGCCGGCGTCCGCACGATGACGCTCGACCAGCCGTCGGGGCTCCCGACGCTCCCGACCGAGATGTCGGCGCCGCGGCCGAGGAAGTCCGCGCACTCGTCGCAGCCCTTCAGGGCGGCGCCGTGGAACGCGGCCACCGGCTCGTCCACGACGACCGCGCGCTCGACGTCCTCCACCACGAGCCGGCCGCGCACCACGTCGACCTTCGCGACGCGCGCGAGGTCGAGCCCGCGCTCGTCGCGCAGTGCGTCGAGCATGAGGCGCCGGTAGTCGAAGCTCTTCGTGCACAGCAGCGCGACCGTGAGCACGACCGCGTCCACGCGAGAGCTTCCTCGATGCCACGCGCACCGCTGGAGCGCCCGGATCCCCTGGATCTCGCAGGGAGTCCCGACGACCGCGATGCGGGCGTCGGGGGCGAGGCCGACGCGGTCGAGGTCGAGCGCGGCGAGCGCCATCGTCTGGTTGTAGAAGCTCCCGGCGGACTTGAGGATCTCCTGGCGGGTCGTCGCGACGTGCGGCACGCCGCGCCACGGGGTCGCGGGGTCGGCGCGGGCCACGAGCGCGCCGTCGATCTCCCCGGCGTCGAGGGACGCGAGCAGGACGGCCGACACGACACCGCCGTCCTGGGCGCCGGGCGCCCGGTGCGCGACACCGGAGCGGACCTTCGCCGCGTGGGTCGCGACGACCGCGCCGAGCCCCGGGGCGGGGTCCGCGCCCACGACTCGCCAGCCGAGCTCCTCCTCCGGGCTCGGCGCGTGCCACGTCGTCTCGTAGGCGAGGCCGCCCCGCGGGCAGAAGTCCCAGCAGAGCGAGCAGCCGGTGCACATCTTCACGAGCTTCGGCAGGTCGTCCGGGCCGACACCGATCGAGTCCGTGGGGCACGCGGCGACGCACGCGCCACATCGGACGCAGCGGTCGGCGTCGACCACCGCCGCCGCGAGATCGAAGAACCAGACCTTCCCGGGCGCCTCGGCGATCCCGTTCATCTCGGCGCGCAGCCGGAACGGCGGGAGCGGCCCGCGCCCGGCCGGCTCGAGCCCGCCGGGCGGGCGCGCGTCGAGGTCGGTCACGGCGTGGCCCCGCCGCCCGCAGAGGCGGCTCCGGCAAGCGTTGCTGCGAGCGAGGCGGGATCTGCGCGCCGCACGAAGCCGTGGAGCGGCTCGCCGGGCCGGCGCTCGCCGGCGTAGCGGGTGACGAGGCGCACGAGCGCGTCCGGCACGTCGGCGACAGGCACGGCGCCGGCGACCCACTGCGCGAAGCCCGCGTCGAGCCCGAGGCTGCCTCCGAGCCCGATGTCGACGGCCTCGACGATCCCGTCTCCGACGTGCGCGGTGTCGCCACGGAACGCGACGTCCGCGACCTGGGGCTGGGCGCACGAGGCCGAGCAGCCCGAGAAGTGCATGCGCACCGCTGCGTCCGGCAGGTCGGCTCCCGCGGCGCCGCCGAGCGCGCCCGCGAAGCGCTCGTCCAGCTCGCGCGCCCAGGCCGCCGCGCGCAGCTTCGTCTCGACGATCGCGAACCTGCAGAACTCCGTGCCCGTGCAGGCGACGGTGCCTCGAGCGAACGGCCCGGGGTACGGCGAGTGGCGCGTGAGCACGTCGCTCGCGAGGAGGTCATCGAGGTCGCGCGCCCGCACGCCCGTGATCACGAGGTTCTGGTCCGTCGTGAGGCGGACGGTGCCGTCGCCGTGGCGAGTCGCGAGGCGGCCGACCTCGGCGAGGTCCGCGCCCGACATCCGGCCGACCGTGACCGAGCAGCCGACGTAGTGGCGCACCTCGCCGTCGTGCGACGCGCGCTGGCGATGGACGCCCACGTGGTCGCCCCGGTGGCGGCGCGTGAGCGTCTCGCCGGCCGGCCGCAGCGCGAACGCGGCGCGCGCCGCGAGCTCGTCGCGGAAGCCGTCGGGGCCGAGCTCCTGCACGAGGTAGCGCATCCGGCTCACCCCCCGGTTCTCCCGGTTGCCGAGCTCGCCGAATAGCTGCGCGATCGCTCGCGTGCACTCGACGGCCTCGTCGCGGGCGACGAAGACGTCGACGTCGCTCGCCATGCGCGCGCCGTCGGAGAGCCCCCCGCCGACGAGGAGGTTGAATCCGAGCGTGCCGTCCGCGAGGCGTGCCGGCCACAGCCCGATGTCGTTTATCTCCGCCCGCGCGCAGTCGTCGACGCAGCCGGTGACGCTGATCTTGAACTTGCGCGGCAGGTTCGCGTACTCGCGGTTCCCCGTGAAGTAGGCGGAGACGGCTGCCGCGACCGGGGACGCGTCGAACGCCTCGTCCGCGTCGACGCCGGCGACGGGGCAGCATGTGACGTTGCGCGCCGAGTCGCCGCACGCCTGGATCGTCGTGAGGCCGACCTCGTCGAGGCGGCGCCAGATCTCGGGGACGTCGCCGATCGTGAGCCAGTGGAGCTGGAGCGTCTGGCGCGTCGTGATGTCGCAGTACCGGTCGCCCCACACCGGATGGGGCTCGGGGCCGCGCGCGTACTCGTCGACGATCTCGCCGAGGCGGACGACCTGGTCGGCGCCGAGCACGCCCCCGGGAACCTTCACGCGCATCATGAACGCGTCCCCACCCTGGCGTTGCGGGTACAGTCCCACCCACTTCAGGCGCTCGACCTCGCCGGGCACCTTCTCGATCGCCTCGTGGCCACGCGCCGCGTAGACGTCGCGGACCGCGTCCGCGACGTCGAGTGGGTGGCGTGCGAGCTTCCACAGCTCGTTCTGGTTGAGCTCCGTCCCGTGGCGGAACGGTCGCAGGAACTCCACGGTCGTCGCTCGTTCCTCAGGTCGTCGGCAGCTCGTGCGGGGCTCGCGCGGGCCCTAGAGGTGTAGCCCGCACTCGGTCTTGTCGCTGTCCGGCCACCGGCCGGCCCGCGGGTCCTCGCCGGCTGCGACCGGGCGCGTCGTCGGCGCGCAGCCGATCGACGCGTAGCCCACGTAGGTGAGCGGGTGCCGGGGGAGGTCGTGCTCGACGATGTAGCGGTCGACGTCCTCCTCGGTCCAGGTCACGATCGGGTTGACCTTCACGATCCCCTTCGCGGCGTCCCATCCCGCGACCGGCGCGTCCGAGCGCTCGGACGTGTCGACGCGCTTCAGCCCGGTGACCCACGCCTCGCTCCCGGCGAGGGCCGCCGCGAGGGGCTCGACCTTGCGCACCTGGCAGCAGCCCGGAGCGCCGCACGGCGTCACGTCGAGCGGGACCGCGGGGTGCCGGACGTCGAGCGCGAGGTCGTAGCGGCGCTGGACACGCCGGAGGTACGCGAGCGTCTCGGGGAAGTGGAAGCCCGTGTCGAGGAACACGACGCGGATGCGCGGGTCCGCCCGCACCGCGAGGTCCACGAGCACGCAGTCCTGGAACGACGACGCGAGCGCGAGCCGGTCGCCGAAGCGCCCGGTGGCCCACGCGAGCACCTCGCCGGCGGGCGCGCCGTCGAGCGCGCGGTCGGCCTCCGCGATCTCGGCCGCGAGCGCGGGCGGCGGTGCGTCGGGCGCCGATGCGCCCTCGTGCACGCTCTGCTTCGTCGTTCCCACAGTTGATCCTCCCGGGTCGCCGACACTATACCCGACTCCTATGGTCAGGAATTTATCCTGACCAAAACGATCAGGTTTTGGTCGACCGGGCCGTAGGATGTCCGCGGCATGCCGCTCGCCTCCCATTCCTACCCGATCGCGCTCGTGCTCGACGGGCGCCCGTGCCTCGTCGTCGGGGGCGGCCCGGTCGCGCGCCGAAAGATCGACGGGCTCCTCGCGGCGGGTGCCCGGGTCACGGTCGTCGCGCCGCACGTGATCGACGAGATCGCCGGCCTCGACGTCCGCGTCGAGCGCCGCGGGTACCGGGCGGGCGAGGCCGCCTCGTACTTCCTCGTCGTGACCGCGACCGGCCGGCCGGGAGTGGACCGCCGCGTCTTCTCGGACGCGGATGCGTCGGGCGTCCTCGTGAACGCGGCGGACGACCTCCCCGGCTGCTCGTTCATCCTGCCGGCTGTCGTGCGCCGCGGGCCCGTTTCGGTCGCGGTGTCGAGCGACGGCACGAGCCCCGCGCTCGCGACCTGGCTCCGGGACCGTGTCGCGGCGCTCGTCGGACCGGAGGTCGCACACCTCGCCGAGCTGCTCGGCGAGGCGCGCGCCGCGCTCCGCTCGGGCGGTGGCTCGTGCGAGGGGCGCCCGTGGCGCGAGCTGCTCGACGGACCGCTCGCGGCGCTCGTCTCGGCGGGAGACCTCGGCGAGGCGCGCGCCGAGGTCGCCCGCTGGACCGCCCGGGAGCTCGCGCGCTCGGGCGGCGACGCGGCTGCGGCGGGCGAGGCGGGCACACCGCGTGCCGCCGCGCTCACCGGCCCTGGCGCGACGGGGGACTAACTTCGCCAGCGTGGCAGTCGACGGCATCGATCCGAAGCGAGTGCCGCTCCACGTCGGCTGCGTCATGGACGGCAACGGGCGCTGGGCGCGCGCGCGGGGGCTCCCGCGCACCGAGGGTCACGCCGCGGGCGAGCGAGCGATGCTCGACACGATCGACGGGGCGCTCGAGGCGGGCATCGGCTGGCTCTCGATGTACGCGTTCTCGACGGAGAACTGGCGCCGGCCGGCGGACGAGGTCCGCTACCTCATGCACTTCAACGAGGGGATCCTCACGCGCAACCGCGACGACCTGAACGCGAAGGGCGTGCGCGTGAGGTTCGCGGGGCGCCGCGACTGGCGGGTGCCGAAGCGGCTCGTCAAGCACATGGACGACGCTGTCGGGCTCACCGAGCGCAACCGGCGCATGACGCTCACGATCTGCTTCAACTACGGCGGCCGGGCCGAGATCGTCGACGCAGTGCGCGCGCTCGTGGACGACGGCGTCCCCGCCGCGAAGGTCGACGAGCGCGCGATCCGGAGCCGCCTGTACTTCCCGGACATGCCCGACCCCGACCTCGTCGTGCGGACCTCGAGCGAGTACCGCATCTCGAACTTCCTGCTCTGGGAGCTCGCGTACTCCGAGCTCGTGTTCACCGACGTGCTGTGGCCCGACTTCCGCCGCGAGCACCTCTTCGAGGCGGTGCGGGAGTTCCAGCGGCGCGACCGCCGCTACGGGCGGGTGGACGGATGAGCGCGACCGGCGGCCCGGGGCCCGAGCCGGGCAGCGCGGCCGGGACGGGCGGCGGCTCGTGGCTCTGGGCCCACGCCGGGCGGCTGGCCGGGATCGCGCTCGCCGTGGTCGCGCTCGCCGCGATGGTCTTCCTCGCCGCGATCGGCTTCCGGCCGGCGCTGTTCCTCGTCGTGCTGCTCGTGACCGGCGTCGCGGTCATCGCGGTCGGCGGCCGCATCCGCGGGAGCTGAGGTCGATGCCGACCTACCGGGACGAGGGCGTCGTGCTCCGCACGATCCGCCTGGGCGAGGCGGATCGGATCGTCACGATCGCGACGCCCGAGCACGGCAAGGTCCGCGCGGTCGCGAAGGGCGTCCGCAGGACCACGAGCCGCATCGGCGCCCGCGTCGAGCCGCTCACGCACGTCACGATGGTCTGTTGGAAGGGGCGCGAGCTCGACGTCGTCACCCAGGTCGAGGTCCTCGACACGTTCCGGTCGCTGCGCGAGGACCTCGACCGCATGGGGCCCGCGCTCACGATGCTCGAGATCGTCGACCAGGTCGCGGTCGAGCAGCACCCGATGCGCGAGCTGTTCACGATGCTCGTCGGCGCGCTCTCCACGCTCGCGACGAGCGACTCGCCCCTCGTGCTCGCCGCGTTCTGCTGGCGGCTGCTCACGATCGAGGGCGTCGCCCCGGTCGTCGACTCCTGCGTGCGATGCGGCGGGAGCGGACCGCTCGTCGCGTTCGACGCCGGCGAGGGCGGCTTCGCCTGCGGCGGGTGCCGGCGGGGCCAGTCGGTGTCGCCTGCCACCGTCGACCTCGTCCGGCGCATCGTCGGCGGGGACCTGCGGCGAGTGCTCGGCGAGGGCGTCCACGAGAGCGACGCGGACGTCGAGCACCTCGCGCTTCGCGCGGTCGAGCGGCTGCTCGACCGCCGGCTGCGCACGACCCGCCACGCGATCGACGCGGGCGAGCGCCGGGCGGCACCCGCCTGACGACCGGCGCGCGCCCGAGCGGGCCAGGGTAGAGGGCCACCTCGCCGGGGCTATCCTTCGCCCATGCCCGACGAGCACGACCCCGCTCCTGCCGGCCCCCCGACCGGCACCGCGCTCTTCGACGCGGTCGTCAACCTGTGCAAGCGGCGCGGCTTCGTGTTCCCGTCGGCCGAGATCTACGGCGGAATCCGCTCGACCTACGACTACGGCCCTCTCGGCGCGCTCATGCTGCGCAACGTGAAGGAGGCGTGGTGGCGGGCCATGGTCCAGGAGCGCGACGACGTGCTCCCGCTCGACGCCGCGATCCTCACGAACCCGAAGGTCTGGGAGGCGTCCGGCCACCTCGCGACCTTCACCGACCCGCTCGTCGACTGCCGGAGCTGCCACGAGCGCTCGCGCGCGGATCACCTCGAGCCCGACGCGAGCGGCGCGCTCGTCTGCCCGAACTGCGGGTCGGCCGACCTCACCGAGGCGCGTCCGTTCAACTTGATGTTCAAGACCTTCGTCGGCCCCGTCGAGGACGAGGCGTCGGTCGCGTACCTGCGCCCGGAGACCGCGCAGGGCATGTTCGTGAACTTCGCGAATGTGCAGACCTCGATGCGCCGCAAGCCGCCCTTCGGCATCGCGCAGGTCGGCCGGAGCTTCCGCAACGAGATCACCCCCGGCAACTTCGTCTTCCGCACCCGGGAGTTCGAGCAGATGGAGATGGAGTACTTCGTGCCGCCGGCGGAGAGCGCCCGCTGGCTCGAGTACTGGTGCACCGAGCGCCTCGGCTGGTACCGGCGCTACGGGATCCCCGCGGACCGGCTCCGCCTCCGGCCGCACGACACCGAGGAGCTCTCCCACTACTCCTCCGCGACGTCCGACGTCGAGTTCGCGTTCCCGTGGGGGTGGGGCGAGCTCGAGGGCATCGCGAACCGGACCGACTTCGACCTGAAGGCGCATTCGGAGCACTCCGGCGTCCGGCTCGAGTACTTCGACCAGTCGACCGGCGAGCGGTACGTGCCGCACGTCATCGAGCCCGCGGCCGGGGCGACGCGCACGATGATGGCGTTCCTGCTCGCCGCGTACGACGAGGACGAGGTCGGCGGCGAGCGGCGCGTCGTGCTGCGGCTCCACCCGCGGCTCGCGCCCTACCAGGTCGCGGTCCTGCCGCTGTCGCGCAAGGAGGAGCTCGCGCCGCTCACGGCCGAGGTCCTCGCCGCGTGCCGGACGCGCTTCGTCTGCGAGCGGGACGAGACCCAGTCGATCGGCCGCCGCTACCGGCGCCAGGACGAGATCGGCACGCCGCTGTGCGTCACGGTCGACTTCGAGAGCGTGACCGACCGCGCGGTCACGGTCCGCGACCGCGACACGACCGCGCAGGAGCGCGTGCCGGTCGACGCGCTGCTCGGCTACCTGTCGGAGCGCATCGGCGCCTGAGCGGCGGCGGGCGGCAGGCGCGCGCCCGCCACGCGCGCCGGCAGCCGGCGCGGCGCCGATCGGCGCTACGGTCCCACCCGATGGCCATCCCCGACGAGGACGTCGCCCGAGTCCGTGCAGCGACGGACATGGTCGCGCTGGTCGGCGAGCACACCGCGCTGAAGCGCGTCGGGCGCCGCTTCGTCGGGCTGTGCCCCTTCCACTCGGAGAAGTCCGGCTCGTTCAGCGTCAACGCCGAGGAGGGTCTCTACTACTGCTTCGGTTGCCAGGCGTCGGGGGACGCGATCAGCTTCGTGCGCGCCGCCGAGGGGTGCGACTTCGTCGAGGCCGTCGAGCGCCTCGCGGCGCGCGCCGGCCTCACGATCCGCAACGAGGACGACCCGCACGCCGGCGCCGAGCACGGCCGCCGCAAGCAGCTCTACGACGCGATGCGCGCGGCGGCGGACTTCTACCACGAGCGTCTCCTCACGGGGCACGACGCGGGACCGGCGCGCCAGTACCTGCGGTCCCGCGGCTACGACGGCGACGTCGTGCGCCAGTTCCGCCTGGGCTACGCGCCGAACGGCTACGACGAGCTCGCGCGCAGCGTGCGCCTGCCGACCTCGGTCCTCGCCGAGGCCGGCCTCGCGTGGGAGGGACACGGACGGGCCCGCGACGCGTTCCGCGAGCGCGTGATCTTCCCGATCTTCGACCCGGGAGGGCGAGCGATCGCGCTCGGCGGCCGCGTGCTCCCCGCCGAGCTCCGCAGCGGCGAGCGCGACCCCGGGCCGAAGTACCGGAACTCGTCCGAGTCGCCGATCTACCAGAAGCGCCGGACGCTCTACGGGCTCAACTGGGCGAAGGGCGACGTCGCCCGCTCCGGCGAGGTGGTCGTCTGCGAGGGGTACACCGACGTCGTCGGGTTCTTCCGAGCCGGCGTGCCGCGCGCGGTCGCGACGTGCGGCACCGCGCTCACCGAGGACCACTTCCGGCTCCTCGCGAACTTCGCGCGGCGCATCGTCCTCGCGTTCGACTCCGACAGCGCCGGGCAGAGCGCGGCGGCCCGCCTGTACGAGTGGGAGCGCCGGCACTCGGTCGAGCTCGCGGTCGCGACGCTGCCGGCCGGGAGCGACCCGGCCGAGCTCGCCGGGAGCGACCCGGCGGCGCTCGTGGCGGCCGTCGCGGTGGCCCGGCCCTACCTCGCGTTCCAAGTCGAGCGCTCGCTCGCGGGCGCGGACCTATCGAGCCCGGAAGGCCGGTCGCGCGCCGCGGAGGCCGCGCTCGGCGCGGTCGCCGAGCACCCGAACGACCTCGTGCGCGACGAGTACCTCGGGGAGGTCGCCTACCGCACGCGCATCGACACCGAACGCCTCCGGCCGCTGCTCGACGCGCGCCGGCGGGAGGTCCTGTCGGGGGCGGCGGCGGGCACGGCACGTGCGCCCGGGCGCGCTCGCAGCGGCGCGACCGTCCGCCCGGCGGCCGGCCGGCCC
>DAHUXW010000116.1 GCA_027306925.1 Acidimicrobiaceae bacterium
CTCGGCCGACGGGTCAACTATCGGGCACGGCCGAATCGTTTGTCAATTCGCCAACTTTACGTAGACCAAGTGAGAGAAGGTCAGGGCCGTCCCCCGCCCCACGCCACCGCCCCACGCTCGGTGCGTGGCGCACGGCGGCCGCGCTCGTCCGACGCCTCGGAACATGAGCTCATCCGATGCCGCGGAGCATGAGCTGCCAGTAGAAGGCCGGCAGCCCGTAGCGCTTCACGAGCCACATGTCGCGGCGCTCGCGCGTGAGGTCGAGGAGCGGGATCGACGGGCGCGGCGCGAGGCTGTAGTCGAACTCGGCGAGCAGCATCTTGCCCCGGGCGGTCGTGAACGGGCATGCCGCGTACCCGTCGTAGCGGGCCGCGGGTTCCTTGCCGGCGAGCACGGCGCGCAGGTTGGCGACGACGACCGGCGCCTGGCGACGGATCGCCGCACCGGTCTTCGACGTGGGTGCGTCGCAGACGTCGCCGAGCGCGAAGACCTCCGGGTAGGTCGCGTGGTGCAGCCGGTGGCGGTCGACCGGGACCCAGCCGAGCTCGCCCGCTCCCGCGAGTGGGCTCTCGCGCACGAACGCAGGTGGCCGCTGTGGCGGCGCCGCGTGAAGCAGGTCGTAGCCGAGCGTCGAGCGGACCTTGCCGTCGGGCGTGGTCGTCTCGAACGTCGCCTCGCGAGCGGTCGGGTCGACCTCGACGAGCTCGTGGCCGAAGCGCGCCGCGATGCCGTAGCGCTCGACGACGGACTCGAGCACGCGCGCGAACTCCGGCACGCCGAAGATCCCGCCGGCGCCGGTCGCATAGGTCACCTCGACGTCCGCGAGCGAGCCGTTGCGAAGCCAGTGGTCGGACGCGAGGTACGCGGCCTTCTGGGGGGCGCCGGGGCACTTGATCGGCGAGGACGGGGCGGTGAAGAGCGCTGCGCCACCGCGCAGGCGCCGCACGAGCTCGAACGTCTTCGGGGCGAGCTCGGCCACGTAGTTCGACGTCGCGTACGGCGTCGCCATCGCGTCGGCGAGCCCTGGGATGCGGTCCCACGCGAGCTCGACCCCCGGGCAGACGACGAGCAGGTCGTATCCGATCCTCGTGCCGCCCGCCGTCGTGACCGAGCGCGCGTCGGGGTCCATCTCGGCGACCGAGTCCTGGATCCAGCGGACGCCCGCGGGCATCACGCTCGCCTCGCTCCGCCTGCTGCGCTCGAGCGGGACGACACCCCCACCGACGAGCGTCCACAGCGGCTGGTAGTAGTGCGAGCCCGCCGGCTCGACGACCGCGACGTCCTCCTCGCCCGCCCGGCGCAGGCGGGCCGCGACGCTGATGCCCGCCGTGCCGCCTCCGATGATGACGATTCGATGGTGCATGCCTTCCCTTCCCTGCGACGGCGTCGAGATAGAAATCATTACTAGACCAGTCAACAATACATGAGGAACCTTACGTGGGAGGAAGCAACCGAGGTGGTTCCGGGCGCCGGTCCCGCGGCGCCCGGTCACGCGGCGAGTTGCTAACGTGCTCGACCGACGCAGGGTGCCCTACTGGGGCTGAGAGAGACCTGTCGAACCTGATCTCGTTCGTACGAGCGGAGGGACGTCGCCGATGCATGCCGAACTGTCGTGGGCCGACCGCCGCGTGGCTCGTGCGCTCGCCGAGGTCGGCGCGCGCCGTCCGCTCGTCCACTGCCTGACGAACATCGTGGTCGCGGGGTTCACCGCGAACGTCCTGCTCGCCGTCGACGCGTCGCCCGCGATGGTCGAGAACGCCGAGGAGTCCGGCGCGTTCGCCGCGGTCGCCGGAGCGGTCCTCGTGAACCTCGGGACGCTCTCGGGCGAGCGGGAGGTCGCGATGCGCTCCGCGTCGGCCGCGGCGCACGGGGCCGGCAGGCCGTGGGTGCTCGATCCGGTCGCGGTCGGCGCGCTCGCGCACCGCACCGCGCTCGCGGCGGACCTCCTCGAGCTCCGCCCGACCGTCGTGCGCGCGAACGCGTCGGAGGTCATGGGCCTCGTGGGCGCCGGCCCGGGGGGACGGGGCGTCGACTCGCTCAGCGGCTCGGACGAGGCGCTCGATCACGCGCGGGAGCTCGCGAGCGCGCACGGCTGCGTCGTCGCGGTGAGCGGCGTCGTCGACTACGTGACCGACGGCACCGACGTGGTCGTGGTCCCCGGCGGGGACCCGCTGATGACGCGGGTGACCGGCGTCGGCTGCGCGCTCGGAGCGCTCGTCGCGGCGTTCGCAGCGGTCGACGACGACGCGCTCTTCGCCGCCGCGGCCGCGTCCGCGGTGTTCGCGGTGGCGGGAGAGCGCGCCGCGAGGGGAGGGCCGGGACCGGGCACGTTCGCGGTCGCGATGCTCGACGAGCTCGGCGCGCTGGCCGACGGCGTGTCGCCGGCGCGGGCGTGAACCGGACCGCCTTCGACCCGACCCTCTACCTCGTCACGGACGCCGACGCGTGCGGTGACCGAGGGGTCGCCGCGACGGTGCGTGACGCGGTGGCCGGTGGCGTGACCGCTGTGCAGCTGCGCGACCAGCGCGCGACGACGCGGGCGATGTGCCGAGCGGCGCTCGAGCTCCTCGAGGTGCTCGCCGGGACGGGCGTCGCGCTCCTCGTCGACGACCGGCTCGACGTCGCGATGGCCGTGGGCGCGGACGGCGTTCACCTCGGCCAGTCGGACCTGCCCGTCGTGGCGGCGCGCGAGATCGCGGGACGGGGGCTCGTCGTCGGGTGGTCGGTGACGAACCTTGCCGAGGCCGCGGCCGCCGCAGCGCTCGCCCCGGGAACCGTCGACTACCTCGGCGTCGGGCCGGTGTTCGCCACGGCCACGAAGGCCGACGCCGCGCCGCCGCTGGGCCTCGACGGCTTGCGTGCGGTCTGCGCGGTCTCCACGGTCCCGTGTGTCGCGATCGGGGGCATCACCGCGGCCCGGCGCGCCCAGGTCTTCGCGGCCGGAGCCTCCGGAATCGCCGTGGTCTCGGCGATCTGCGCTGCCCGCGACCCCCGCGCGGCGGCCGAGGCGCTGCGCGGTCGCGCCGCTGGTCAGGCAGTTGCCGAGGGACAGCCCGCCCGGTGAGGCCCGCCGTCGAGGACGGCACCGCACTGCGGGCAGCAGAGGTGCGCCCAGCAGGCGGAGTCGCCGCCGTCGGCGTCGTCCCACGGCGTCACGGGCGACTCGGCGGCCTCGACCGCGACCCGGGCGACCGCGTCGGCGTCGTCCCCGGACGCGCTCGCCGCTTCCGGGAGCGCGAGGAGCTCGACCCTGAAGCGCGCGTGACCGAGCGGACGCACCTCGTGTTCGACGCTCGGGGGGATCGCCTGCGACATCCCGGCCCCGAGCTCGACCTCGAGCGGCGGATCGCTCGCCATGGCGAAGGTGAGCCGCCCCTCCGAGACGACGACCCGCCCCCACGTGCGCTCGCCGAGCCGGTGCGCGCCGCGGAGCGCGGGCGGCATCGTCTCCTCGTCCCACACGGGGCTCGAGCGCGTGGGGCTCAGCCCGTCGGGAAGCTCCGCGCGGTCGCACCACGGGCAGTCGAGCGGCGCTCCGATCCTCGAGGTCCGCCCCTCCGGCGTGCTCGCCCATGGTCGGAGCTGGAACGGCGGGCGGTGACGGACGTGCTGGCCGTGGCCGCACGACAGCTCCGCGACCCAGTCGCCCGCCTCGTCCTCGTGGTAGCCGCGGATCGCCCGCTCCACGTCGATCAGCCCGTCGCCCGTCGCCCGGAGGCCTCCGCGGCGCGCGCGCCGGGCGCGTCCCGGGAGCCGGACCGGTCGCCGTCACCTCCGCCCACGTTCCCGTACGCGGCCGCGACGCGGGCCCAGCCGGCGTCGTCGATGATCATCCGGCTCGCCGGGAACAGGTCGTACTCCTCGAGGTTGATGTGCTCCACGAGCTCGTCGAGCATCGCGGGGACCCGTGCTTCCCAGCCGGGCTCGGCGGGATCCAGCGCGATCAGCCCGGCTCGGGCGCTCGCGTGCTCGGCGGCCAGCTGGTCGAGGTAGTCGGTGAAGCCCGTGCGCCGCGCGAGCTCCGGGAGTATCCCCGCCTCCTCGCGCGCGAGGTGCGACGCGAGCGCGCCCTGGAGCTCGGCCAGCACGGCCGCGGCGCCCGCGTCCTCGCGCGACGCGAGGTGGCCCCGCAACCGCGCCATGAGCGAGCCGATGCGGTCGTGGTCGTCCGAGAGGGCGCGGATCGGCGCGAGGTCGCGACAGTCGCAGTAGTCACACATCGGCTTCGTCCCGGTCACTCCGCGCGCCGGCACCGTCCCGGCCGGCACCGCCGTCACGAGGGGCGGCGGGCGCGATCACCATCGGGACACGTTCGCCGCTCCACGGGTGCCGCTCCTAGGGCCGAAGGTCCCGTTCCCGGCAGGCGCCGGCGACGAACGCGACGTGACCAGCCGGCGCCGCCCGCTGGTGCGCTGTCGTCGGGTCGGACAAGCTGGGCCGGTGAACCGACGGGACTCGCTGCTCGCGGTCGTCATGGCGGTCGTGTGGGGCGTGAACTTCCCGGTCATCGACTGGGGAATGGGGCGCGTCCCGCCCCTCATGTTCGCCGCGATCCGATTCGTCGTCGTCTCGCTCCCCGCCCTGTGGCTCGTGCCGCGCCCGGACGCGCCGTGGCGCACGGTCGTCGCGGTCGGTTCGACGATGTCCGTCGGCCAGTTCGCGTTCCTCTACGCGTCCTTGCACGCCGGGCTGCCGCCAGGCGTGGCCGCGATCGTGCTCCAGGCGCAGGTGGTCCTCACGATCGCGATCGCCGCGGTCGTCCTTCGGGAGCGCCCGAGCCCGCGCCAGGTCGCTGGCGTCGCGCTCGGCGCGGTCGGTCTCGTCGTCGTCGCGCTCGGCAGGGACCACGGCGTCGGCATCGCCGCGGTCGTGCTCTGCCTGCTCGCCGCGCTGTCCTGGGCGACGGGAAACGTCGTCGTGCGCGCGACGAAGGTGCCCGGAGGGCTCCCGCTGACCGTGTGGTCGGCGACGGTCGTGCCGGTGCCGCTGATCCTCCTGTGCGCACTGCTCGACGGGCCGGGCGCGATCGCGCGCGGGGCTCGCGAGTTCGGCTGGCACGCGGCGCTGTCCACGCTCTACACGGCGGGCTGCTCCACGCTCGTCGGCTACGCGATCCTCACGACGCTGCTCGGTCGCAACCGGCCCTCGTCGGTCGTCCCGTGGATCCTGCTCGTCCCCCCGGTCGCGGTGCTCGCGACCTGGGGCCTGCTCGGGCAGCGCCCAGGCCCCGCGGAGCTCGCCGGCGGCGCCGTCCTCGTCACCGGCGCCGTCGTCGCGACCCGCGCGGGCGTGCCGGTGCCCGAGACGCCGGTCGTCACCGGCGGGAGGTGACCCGGCCCGCGGGTGCGCCGGCTATCCGCCCGGGCGTCCCGTCTCACCCCGGCGAGCAGGACGCGGCGCCGTCGCGCAGCTCGTGCGCCCAGGGGGCGACCTCGACCGGGGGCAGGTAGTCGCCTGTCGCCGGGTCGAGCTCGTAGGCGAACGGAGGCGGCTCGCCCGAGGCGAGCGAGGCGACGGCCTGCAACAGCCGCTCCACGTCCCGCTCGCCCGTGTTGATCCCCGCGCTCGCGCGCACGGCTCCGGGCGTGTTGCTGCGGTCGCCGCGCCCGATCTCGCCGCGGAAGCGCTCGACGTCGGCGCGGCCGAGCCCGAGGAGCCGCACCAGGTAGGGGTGCGCGCAGAAGCAGCCGTGGCGCACGCCGATCGCGTGCTCGACCGACAGGCGGGCCGCGACGAGCGCGTGGGGCATCCCCGCGACCACGAAGGTCGCGACGGGGAGCGTCTCGACGTCGGTCGGCGGTCCGAGCAGGCGCACTCCGTCGATCTCGCCGAGCCCGTTGCGCAGCAGCGCCGCAAGGCGCCGGTCGTGCGCGACGAGCGCAGGCCACCCGGCGGCGGCGAGCTCGTCGATCGCGGCGTGGAGCGCGACCGCGCCGACGACGTTCGGGGACCCCGCCTCCTCCCGGTCGGGCGGGGCGGTCCAGGCGACCTCGTCGAGGTCGACGAGGTCGACCGCGCCGCCACCGGCGAGGAACGGGTCGCCGTCGCTGAACGCGGCCCGCGGGCCGACGAGGATCCCCGCGCCGAACGGCGCGTACATCTTGTGGCCGCTGAACGCGACGAAGTCCGGCGTGCGGGGGAGCGGTCGATGCGGGGCGAGCTGGGCCGCGTCGAGCACGACGGGGACCCCGCGGGCGTGCGCGGCCTCGACGATCGGGCCGATCGCGGGCTGCCACCCGGTGATGTTCGACGCCCCCGTGATCGCGAGAAGGCGCGGCGCCGGTGACGCGGCGAGCGCGCGCTCGACGTCCGCGGGCTCGAAGGTCCCGTCGGGCCCGCACTCCACGTAGCGGCAGGTCGCGGCCCGGGACCAGGGGAGCAGGTTCGCGTGGTGCTCGACGACGGTCGTGACGACGACGTCGGTCCGATCGAGCCGGAGCCGGTACGCGAGGTGGTTGATCGCCTCGGTCGTGTTGCGGCAGATGATCGCGATGTCGTCGGCCCCGTCGCGGCCGGCGAACGCGAGCGCGGCCGCGCGCGCTCCCTCGTATGCGGCGGTCGTGACCTGGGACTTGTACCCCGCGCCCCGGTGCACGCTCGAGTAGCGAGGGAGCAGCTCCTCGACTCGAGCGACGACCGACGGCAGCGCCGCCGTCGACGCGGCGGCGTCGAAGGACAGGTAGGGGCGCTCCCGGCCGTCCGCGCACGCGACCGCGAGCCCGTCGCCGACGAGGCTGATCGGCGGGACAGCGATCGGGTCCACCTCGTCTCGGTCGTCGAGCGTCGTCCGCCGGGCGGGGGACGCGCGGGATGCTACCGCGGCGCTCCGCGGCGCTCCGCGGCGCTCCGCGGCCGTTCGCGGGTCGTGCACGCTCGGTGCGGGAGGTCTCGGGTCGCCGCCGGGTCGGCCCGCGGCTCCGCCGGGTGGGCCCGGTTCAGCGCCGCAGCCGTCCCGTCCCGACCGGAGGTGCCGACGAGCCGGCCCGCCGGCGCTTCGCGCCGTACATGCGGGCGTCGGCCTCGGCGAGGGCGGCGTCGACGGACCGTGTCGCCGGGAGGGGCGCGCGCCCCGTCGAGCAGCTCACGGTCGTCGTCGTGCCGTCCGGAAGCTCGACGGGCAGCCCGGTGAGACCGCGCTCGAGCCCGTCCAGCTCGGACGCGATCGCGACATCGGCCACGACCGCGTACTCGTCGCCGCCGATCCGCGCCACGTCCGCGCGGGCGCTCGCGCGCCCGAGGTGCGCCGCGATCGCGCGCAGCACCGTGTCGCCCGCGGCGTGACCCCAGGAGTCGTTCACCAGCTTGAAGTCGTCGACGTCGAGGACGAGCAGGACGAGGTCGCGCCCGGCCCGGTCCGCGGTGAGCTCGAAGAAGCCGCGTCGGTTCAGCAGGCCGGTGAGCGGGTCCCGGCGCACGAGCTCCTCGAGCCGCTCCTGCACCGCGGCACGTTCGGCGATCTCGCGGGTGAGTCGGTGCTTCGTCTCCTCGACCTCCTCGAGAAGCCGTGTGACGCGCTCGCTCGCGCGCGCGAACGGCAGCGCGGCGAACGGCGCGACCGCGAGCGGCGTCGCGATCGGGGCGATCATCATGACGAGTCCGCCGGTTCCCGTCGCGGAGAGCTTGAGACCGAGGGCCAGGTAGGTGAGGTAGCAGGCCACGGTCGAGCCGGCGACGGCGAGCACCGTCTCGCTCACGACGCGCCGCCGGATCCGCTCCCGGCTCGCGGCGTCGACGACCTCGCCGAACCGCGCGCGTTCCACGTGAGTCGCCACGCCAGTAGGACGTCATCGATCGGGCGCCGCTTTAGCGCAACCTCGATCCGTGCGTTGCCGGCTCGTGCCACCCTGCGGCCAGGTGCGGCGCCTCAGGTCGCGGCGGACCGCAGCAGCGCGTCGATCTGGCCGATCGCGAGCGACATGCCCTCCTCCATGCCCATTGCGAGCATCTTCTCCATCTGCGCCTCGTCGACGAAGCGGGTGACCACGGTCATCACGGTGCGACCGCCCGCGGCCTCGAAGGTCACGTGGCCCGACATCGGCTCCATGCCCTGAACGGGCTCGCCGTCCTCGCCGGCGAGCCCGTTCGCGAAGTCGAGGCGGCGCGGCCGGTCGATCGCGTCGACCCGCCACCACCCGCGCGCGGTGTCGCCCGTCGGCCCGGTCATGTGGTAGCGGGACTCGCCTCCGACGAAGAAGTCGTGACGGGTGAACGTCGCCGGGTAGGTCGGCGGCCCCCACCACCGCTCGAGCTCGCGCGGGTCCTCCCACAGCTGCCACAGGCGCTCGGGGCTCGCGTCGTACTCCGCGACCATCGTGAGCGTGAGCTCGGCCTCGTCCTTCGCAGTGCTGACGACCGTCATGCGCGGTCTCCCTTCTCGCTGTCGAGGATGCTCGCGATCCCGTGCGCTCGCTCGATCCACAGCTGCTCGTACGCGTCGAGCAGGTCCGCCACGCGCCGGATCGTCGGGGCGTGCGCGTGCACGACCTGCTCGCGGCCGCGGCGCTCCTTCGTGACGAGCGCGGCGCGCTCGAGCACGGCGACGTGCTTCTGCACCGCGGCGAAGCTCATGGCGAAGTGGCCGGCGAGCGAGGACACGGACTCGCCGCCGCGAAGCGTCCGACGAAGGATGTCGCGCCGCGTCGCGTCCGCGAGCGCCTGGAAGATGCGGTCCACCTCGTGCTCGGCGAGCTCAACTACAACCATATGGTTGTAGCTTATCGGCGGCGCCACCGGGCCGCACGCGGCGCACGAGCCTCGTCGCAGCGGCATCCGTGCGGTGTGCGTCCTGCCTAGAAGCCGGTCGAACTTTCGTGCAGATGTCACATGGCCGCGACGGGGCCCGCGCGGCGACACTTCGAGGAGCCTCAGCGAGAAAGGAAGCACCCCCATGTCGATGACGATCGCCCCTCCGTCCCAGGAGGAGAAGAGCGAGTTCCGGCTGCGGCTCGAAGAGGCGGTGGCCGGCAAGCACAGCCAGGTGAGCCCGTTCTCGCTCGCCTGGTCCGAAGGCCGCCTCACGAAGGACCACTTCGCGTTCTGGGTCGCGCAGCACCTGCACTACGTCGGGCACTTCTCGGAGTGGCTCGGTGCGATGTTCGCCGACTGCCCCCACAAGGACGCCCGCGACTTCCTGCTGCAGAACATGTGGGAGGAGGAGATGGGCACGCCCCACACCGAGCTGCTCATCCGCTTCGGCGAGGCGTGCGGGTGGAGCCGCGACCGGATCCTGTCGACGCCCGCGCTGCCGACGACCAACGGCCTCCGCTACTGGTGCGAGACTCTCGCGAAGAGCCACGACTTCCTCGGCGCCTCGGCCGCGCTCATCGTCGGGCTCGAGTCCCAGACGCCGGGCATCTACATCCGCCAGATGCCCCCGCTTCGCGACAAGTACGGCTTCAGCGAGGAGGAGACGATCTTCTTCGAGGTGCACATCTCCTCCGACGTGATCCACGGCGAGCGCGGCTACCAGATCGTCGAGAAGTACGCGACGACCCCTTACGAGCAGGAGCGCTGCCTCGGCCTCGTCCACCAGGCGACCGAGATGCGCTGGATGTACATGGACGGGCTGTACCGCGAGGTCGTCCGCCAGCACGGTGACATCTGAGCGGGGAGAGGCGACCCCCGCGTGATGTTGTCGTCCCTTGAGCTCGAGGTCCTCGACGACGAGGAGATCGCCGCCGGCGTCCGTCTCGTCGTCGAGGACGACCCGACGCTGACCGTCGAGGAAGGCCTTCGGCGCATCGAGAGCGAGCTCGGCGTCGTCTACCGGTGGAGGTGCATCGTGTGCGGCTACATCCACGAGGCACCCGAGCCGCCACGCTGGTGCCCGCTGTGCGGCGCGGACCGCGAGCAGTTCGTCGGCGAGGGGTGATGGGCGCGGTGGAGCTGGTCTCGGAGAACCCGGCGCGTCCCGACGACGTCGTCGGCCGCTTCCGGACCACGACCGCGAGCGAGGTCGCGGACGCGATCGGTCGGGCGGTCGAGGCCCAGGCGCACTGGGCGTCGCTCACGCCGGGTCAGCGGGCGACGCTCATCGGCGGCGTCGCGCACGCCATCGCGCGCGAGACCAGCGAGCTCGTCGACCTCGTCACCCGCGAGGAGGGAAAGACGCTCGCCGAGAGCCGGGGCGAGGTGCAGAAGTCGGCCGAGCAGTTCCACTTCGCGTCGCAGCTCGCCTTCCAGGTCGAAGGCACCACCTTCCCCGAGGAGGAGCCCGACACCTTCACCTACACGCTTCGCGTGCCCCTCGGCGTCGTCGTCGCGATCGCGCCGTGGAACTTCCCGCTGTCGCTCCCGGCGCGCAAGATCGCGCCCGCGCTCGCCGCGGGCAACGCCGTCGTGTTCAAGCCGTCCCCGGCGACCGCGGCGGTCGGCGCCGCGCTCGTCCGGGTGCTCGCCGAGGCGGGACTGCCCGACGGCCTCGTGCAGCTCGTCCAGGGCGCCGACGACGCGGCCATGCAGGCGCTCGTCTCGGACCCGCGCGTCGCGGCCGTGACCTTCACGGGCTCGGACGCCGTCGGCGAGATCCTCCGCCAGCGCGCGCGGGCGGGCGCCCGACTGCAGTTCGAGCTCGGGGGGCACAACCTCGTCGTCGTATGCGCGGACGCCGACCTCGGGCGCGCCGCCTCGGCGGTCGTGCGCGGCGGGGTCGGGCTCGCGGGGCAGGCCTGCACGGCGACCGACCGGGTCCTCGTCGAGGCGCCGGTCCTCGACGAGTTCAAGGCCGCGGTCGCCGCGGAGCTCGCGACGATCCGCGTCGGCGACGGCACGACCCCGGGCGTGAGCTGCGGCCCGGTCGCGACGCGGGCACAGTTCGATCGGCTTCGCGCGCTCGAGCGCGCTGCGCTCGACGCGGGGGCCGAGCCCATCGGCGCCGCCGCGCTGGACCCGGACGCGCTGAAGCACGGCGGCTACTTCGTCGAGCCACGTGTGTTCGCCGGCCTCGACGCCGACCATCCCGCGGCCACGCACGAGATCTTCGGCCCGATGCTCTCGATCGCCCCGGTCGCGCACTTCGAGGAGGGGCTCGCGGCGGTGAACGCCGACGCGCACGGGCTCGTGACGGCCATCCACACCTCGAGCCTCGCGACGGCGACCCGATACGCGCGCGAGGCGCGCTGCGGGATCGTGAAGGTGAACCGCCGCACGACCGGCAACGGCGTCGCCCCGCCGTTCGGCGGGTGGAAGGGCTCGAGCTCGGGCGCGTTCCCCGAGGGAGGCCGGCAGGCGCTCGAGTTCTTCACGGACACGAAGACCGTCTACTCCGGCATATAGCAGCACGACACCGCCGCAGCGATGCGGCCCGACGAGAGAGAGTGGCCGTGTACACCGCGCACAAGATCACCTTGGAAGACGCCCTCGTGTTGCTCCGCGCGGCCGAGGAGGAGGCGGTTCGCCAGAACGTCAAGCAGACGATCTGCATCGCCGACGACGGCGGGCACGTGATCGCGCTCCACCGGATGACCGGCGCCCGGCTCACCGGCGTCGAGATCGCGATGGCCAAGGCGTTCACCGCCGCGGGGCACGAGCGCGCGACGCACCTGTTCAACGAGCCGCCAAACGGCCCGGCGCTGCCGGGCAACGAGGCCTTCGGGATCAGCCACATGTACCCGGGCCGCTTCGCGATCTTCGTCGGCGGCTTCCCGATCGTCCACGACGGCCGCGTGATCGGCGCGGTCGGTGTGAGCGGCGGCGTCGGGGCCCAGGACAAGGCCGTCGGCGCGGCCGCGCTCGCGGCGTTCGAGCAGCTCGCCGCCGAGCAGTCGACGGGCGGCTGAGGGCCGCGGGCGTTCACGCGCGCGGCCGGGCGACTGTTACGCTCCCGTGGCGTGCTCGCCGCAGCCGACGCCGTACGCGGACGTCGCCCCCCTCGGGCCGGGGCGCTCCGCCCGAGCCGCGGTCACGCCGACGCCTGACGACGCCGACGCCGGCGACCCCCGGACGTCGCCCCCGCACGGAGAGGTCACCCTCGGCGCCCTTCTCGAGGAGCCGGCGCTGCGCAACGCGGTCGTGCTCGGCGGCGCCGACCCGTACGCCACGCCGGTCTCGTGGTGCGTGCCCCTCGGCGAGGCGCTCGCGGGCGGGGACCCCCTCGAGCGGATCGCGGTCTTCGCGCGCGCGGGTGACCTCCCGGGCCCGTCCGCGGAGCTCGGCGCGCTCCTCACGGCGCTCGGTGCCCGATCGTGCGCGGCCGTCGTGGTCGCCGGGGAGGCGCCGGGCGCGAGGCTGGTGAGCGCCGGTTCGCCGCCCGTCGTGATCGCAGGCGGCGCGCTGTCGTTCGTGGCGCTGAGCAGGCTCGTCGCGGAGAAGAACCTCGCACAGGACGCGCACGTCCTCGCGTACGGGGTGAACGTGCACCGGGCGCTCAGCGAGGTGCTCTACCGCGGCAGCGGGCTCGCGACGATGGCGCGCGAGATCTCCCGGCTCGCCCGCTGCCCGACGTTCCTGCTCGACGCGAACTGCGCGGTCCTCGCGTACGAGTCGCTCGGTCCCGCGGCCGTGCCCGACCCGTCCGAGCTCGTGCGACTGCTCGCGGTGGAGCTCGAGGTCCACCGACCCGAGCAGGGACGCGACTCGGACCGCCGCCACGCCCGGCTGCTCCACGTCAAGCTCGAGGACCGCGGGGTGACCGTGGTGACGGCGCCCATCGTCCTCGGCGAGAGCACCTACGGCTGGGTCGTCATCGTCGAGCTCGAGGAGCCCCCGGCCGCCCACGACGTCGCCCAGCACCGGGTGATCGCGGAGCAGGGCGCGATGATCTCGGGCTCCGAGATGCTGCGCCTTCGCAGCGTCGAGGCGGCGGAGGAGCGGGCCCGCGGCGACTTCGTCCACGCGCTCCTGCACGGCCGCTTCGCGAACAACCACGAGCTCGTCGCACGCGCCGCGCACCACGACTTCGACCTGAAGGCCCGCTACGCGGTCGTCGTCGTCGCCGGCGCGCTCGACGTCGCCACGGCGCGCGACGTAGAGCGCCAGCGCGCGCTCGTGCGGAGTGTCGGCGACCTGCCGGCGCGCGCCGGTCAGCGTACGTTGACGACGACGGTCGGGGACCTGGTCGTCGTCGTGCGGGAGGTGCCCGCCGTGGCAGGGCGCGGGCGCGGCTCGCTCGACCAGGGCGCGAGCGGCATCGCGGCGTTCGCGCGGCTCCTTCTGACGACGCGCACGGGCGACGAGGTGACCGTCACCTTCGGCCGGCCGGGCCAGGGCGCGGCGGGCGTCCACCAGAGCTACCGCGAGGCGCGCGTCGCGCTCGGGATCTCGCAGCGCCTCCATCTCGACCGCGTCTGCGGCTACTCCGAGCTGCGGGTCTTCGCCGCGCTCGCCGCCGTCGCGGACACCTCCGAAGGCATCGACTTCGCCCGCGAGGTGCTCGACCCGCTCGCCCAGGTCGGCTTCGGCGCGGATCTCGAGCAGGTCGCGACGACGTACGTCGCGCACGGGGGGAACCTGAACGCGGCCGCACGTGAGCTGCAGCTCCACCGCAACACCATGCTGTACAAGGTCGAGCGGGCCTCCCGCCTCCTCGGCCTCGACCTGCGCGACCCGGACGCACGCTTCACCTTCTGGCTCGCGCACCGCATCCGCACGCTGTCCGAGGTCTCGACCGCGGTCGAGGCCGAGTTCGGCTCCGACGGCTGAGGGTCGCGAACGCGGCTTCGCCCATGCAGAGGAGGACGATGAGCACCACAGCGTTTCTCGCCGCGCTCGACGCGGCCGTGCCGGGCGCCGGAGCGGACCCGCGCCGCCTCGACGGCCTCGACGCGTTCGCGTTCGTGACCGAGGTCGTCGCACCCGCGTACCTCGACGCGCTCCGGGCCGCCGCTGCGGGCGCGCCGGGCGCGGCGGACCGCGTCGAGCGGCTCTCGGCCGCCGTCGAGGCCGGCTTCGCCGGCGACGAGGACGGCCTCGTCGACGCGCTCGCGATGCGTCTCGTCGAGCGCTACCTCTGCCGGGACGCGGCGCTCCTCGCGGTCGCCCGCCCGCATCTCGGCCCCGCCACGCTCGGCGTTGTGACCAAGCTCGGGCACCTGATCTCCGAGGCGGACCGCAGCGTCGCGGCGCGCCGGGAGGCCGCGTCCGGGCGCTGACCGGGGCCGATGCTTGCTCGACAGTGCGCCCACTGCTTCGCCCCACAGATGTGCATATTGCCCATGGACGGCTACAGGGGCGCAGAGCACCCTTGTGTCACTCAGCCGCCTGGACGGGAAACCGTAGCGGCGCGACAGACACGGGAAGGGGAGTCAATGTCTGATCGTATTGACCGGATGGGCGTGAGAAGGTCCAGGTGGTGGAGGTTCGGGGCGTTGCCCGCCATCGCCGCGGGAGTAGGTGCGATGGTGTCGGTCGGAGCGCTTCCGGGCGCGTCGGCCGCCACGAAGAAGGCGTCGGGGAGCACGTTGAACATCGTGTCGTTCGTCCCGTTCAGCGGGCCCGACGCGTCCTTCGGCGACCTCGCGCTCTCCGGCTGCTACCCGGCCGTGTACGCGGTCAACAGCGCCGGCGGGGTGATGGGCCACAAGCTCGCCTGCACGACGGCGGACACGAGGGGCGACCCCGTCGACGCAGTGCCGGCGGCGAACGCGCTTCTTGCGCACGCGTCGAACGTCGCGGCCATCTTCGGGCCGAGCTCGGACGAGGTGCTCTCGACCCAGCCGCTGCTCGAGAAGGCGAAGATCCCGACGTTCCTCATGGCCGGGCTCAGCCAGTACGACTACCAGACCGACCCCTACTACTGGCGCCTCACCCCGGCGGACGCGGCCGAGGGCGTCGCGATGGCCGCGTGGGCGAAGGAGCACGGCTACACGCGGGCCGCGGCGGTCTTCGCGACGGGCACGACGAGCCAGGGTGACGGCCCCGCGTCGATCAACGGCTTCAAGGCGCTCGGCGGCAAGATCGTCGCGAACGTGTCGCTCACCCCGGGCCAGCCCTCGTACAACACCGAGGTCTCCCAGGTCGTGAACGCGCACCCGCAGGTCATCTTCTTCACGGCGCCGGCGGACACCTCGGCGACGTTCTTCGCCGAGCTGCACCAGCTGAACAACGGCGTCGTCCCGCCGACCCTCGTCACCGAGGTCGCCGAGGAGCCTGGCTGGATCAACGCGGTGTCCGGTGCGATCGGCCTCCCGACGCTCGAGAAGCAGTTCGCAGCCATGGAGGCGGCGACTCCGCCGGAGTCCATCCCCGGCTGGGTGGCGTTCCACCACGCGCTGTACGCGTCGCCGAAGAAGGTGCCGAACGTCGGCCAGTACGTGGACGACCCGTTCACGCTCAGCTACTACGACGCGGGCATCCTCGTGGCGCTCGCGATGGACCAGACGCACTCGGCGAAGCCGGCCGTGTTCAACCAGGCGATCCTGGGCCTGTCGACGCCCGGGGCCGGCAAGGTCGTCGTGCACACGTACGCGGCCGGCGCGGCGGCGATCGCGAAGGGCAAGAAGGTCGCGTTCATCGGCGCCAGCGGCAACCTCTACATCAACAAGCACCACAACGTCGCCGGCGCCTTCGCGGCCGTGAGCGAAGGGACGAACCCGCACCGCATCGCGCTCGTCTCGGCGAAGCTCATGGCCAAGGCCGCGGCCTGATCCGCAGCGCCGAGTAGATAGGCAGCACATTCGTGTCGACGACGGTGGGAGGCAGTGACCGGTGAACCAGGTGCTCTCTTCGCTTGGCTTCGGGATCGTGACCGCATCGATCCTGCTTCCCGCCGCCATCGGCTTCACGTTGCAGTTCAGCGCGACGAACGTGCTGAACATCGGGTTCGGCTCCCAGATGACGCTCGCGGCCTTCATCGGCTACGTGTGCACGAGCCACGGGGTCGGCCTCTGGTACGCGCTGCTCCTCGCGGGGGTGTTCGGCGGGGTCACCTCGCTGCTGTTGAACCGGTTCCTGCTCACGCCGTTCATGCGGCGCGGCACGACCTTCTTCGGGATGATCGTGATCACGATCGCGCTCAGCCTCGTCCTCGAGTACACGATCGAGGCGATATGGGGCCCGCAGTCGGTCTTCTACCCGCTCTCGACCGGCGGGACCGTGCATCTCGGGTCGATGTCGTTCACGGGCGAGCAGCTCGTGATCATCGGCATCGGCGTGGCGCTCGCTCTCGCGACCCACGCGCTGCTCCGCTACACGAGGACGGGCAAGGCGATGCGGGCGGTCGCGGGCAACGCGCCGCTCGCCCGGGCGTCCGGCGTGCCCGCCCAGCGGATCGTCGACCTCGCCTGGATGCTCTCCGGCTTCATGGGGGGCGCGGCAGGGGTCATGCTCGGCATCAGCTTGTCGAGCGTCAGCTTCACGATGGGTGACACCCTGCTCGTCGAGATAATCGCCGCGGCGGTGCTCGGCGGTGTCGGCCAGGTCTACGGGGCGATGCTCGGTTCCGTCGTGATCGGCGTCCTGCTCGAGGAGAGCGCGATCGTGCTCTCCGGCGCGTACGCGCCGATCAGCGCGTTCGCGGTGCTCATCATCGTGCTGCTCATCCGGCCGACCGGCCTGTTTGCCGGCACAGCGAAGGCGAAGGGGGTCGCCGCATGAGCTACTACTTCACGGTGATGGCGATGTACATCCTGATCGGGATCATCGCCGCATGGGGGCTGAACCTGCAGTTCGGCGAGACGGGTGTGCTGAACTTCGCGTACGTCCTGTTCGTCGCCGCCGGGGCGTACACGACGGCGGTCCTCACGCTCGGGCACCCGAGCGCCAGCGGCACCCAGCAGTACTTCTGGGGCGCGCACCTTCCCTTCCCGATCCCCTGGATCGTCTCCATGGCGGTCGGGGCGGTGCTCGGGGTGGCCGTCGGCCTCGTGAGCCTGCGCCGGCTGCGCGGTGACTACCAGGCGATGGTCATGCTCGTGGTCTCGCTCATCGCGACGTACCTCGTCTCGGCGAACGTCGGCTTCCTGAACGGGGAGACGGGCCTCGCGCTGATCCCGCAGCCGTTCGGCAACCTGCACCTGAGCGAGCTCAACTACCGGTGGTTCTTCGTCGCCGTGACGGCCGTCGTGACGCTCCTCGTGTTCGAGGTCATGCGGCGGATCACGGGCTCCCCGCTCGGCCGGGTGCTGCGCGCCGTGCGGGAGAACGAGGCGGCCGCCGTCGCCCTCGGCACGAACGTCGTGAAGATGCGCCTGCTCACGATGGCCGTCGGGGGTGCGGTCGCCGCCCTCTCGGGCGCGATCGAGGTGCAGTTCATCGGCGCCTGGGCGCCGGCCGGCTGGACGTACCCGGAGACCTTCGGGCTGTTCGCCGCGGTGCTCGTCGGCGGCCGCGGCAACCTCGGCGGCGTCGCGCTCGGCGCGTTCCTCGTCCAGGGACTGTTCCTCGAGGGGACCGTGCTGCTGCCGAGCATCGGCAACCCCGATCTCGTCGGCGCGGTCCAGTGGATCACGATGGGGGTCATGATCATGCTGTTCATGTGGTTCCGGCCGCGAGGCGTCCTGCCCGAGCGGCGCCGGCGCTTCACGACCGAGGCGAGGACGCGCCTCCCGCTGCTGCTCGTGCGCGCGCAGCGAGACGCTCGTGGCTGAGGGGCTCGTGACCGAGATCGACCGACCGACCGCCGGCGCGCCGTCCCGCACGGCACCGCTGCTCGCGGTCGACGACGTGTCGGTCGCCTTCGGCGGCGTGCGAGCGGTCGACCACCTGAGCTTCGACGTCGCCCCCGGCTCGATCGTGGGCCTCATCGGTCCGAACGGCGCCGGGAAGTCGACCGCGTTGAAGGTGATCGGGGGCGAGGTGAAGCCGACCTCGGGGCGCGTCCGCTTCGACGGCGCCGACCTCGTCGGCGCCGCGCCGTACGAGGCGGCGCGGCGCGGCCTCGTACGGACCTTCCAGCTCGGTGGCGAGTTCGCGCGCCTGACGGTCATGGAGAACCTGCTCGTCGCCGTGCCGGGCCAGAAGGGCGAGACGCTGCTCGGCGCGCTCGCGGGCAGGCGCTGGTGGCGTGCGAGCCAGGACGCGGAGGTCCGCAAGGCGCGGGACATCCTCGGCGGCCTGCAGCTGCGCGACAAGGAGGACGCGTACGCGGGTGACCTCTCGGGGGGCCAGCGCAAGCTCGTCGAGATCGCACGCGCCCTGATGGCGCGCCCGAAGATGCTGCTGCTCGACGAGCCGATGGCGGGCGTGAACCGGAGCCTCGCGCGCCGGATCGAGGAGACGCTCGCGCGCCTCCGCTCCGACGGCATCGCGCTGCTGCTCGTCGAGCACGAGCTCGGCTCGGTGGAGCGGCTTTGCGAGCGCGTCGTCGTCATGGCCAACGGGTCGAAGATCGCGGAGGGGGACATGACCGAGGTGCGGTCCCGCGACGACGTGCTGAGCGCGTACCTCGGGAGGCGCAAGTGACCGTGACCGCGACCGAGGCACCCCGGGACGTCGCGTCCCACCTCCTGCTCGACAAGGTCACCGCCGGCTACGGGGGCCCGCCCGTGATCCGCGACGTCTGCATCGGCGTCGAGCGGGGCAAGATCGCGGTCGTCGCGGGACCCAACGGTGCCGGGAAGTCCACGCTCGTGAAGGCGATCATGGGCCAGCTCAAGGTCACGGCCGGCTCGGTGCACCTCGCAGGCAGGAACATCACGAACGACTCGGCCGAGCGGATCGCCCGGCACGGGATCGGCTACGTGCCGCAGAGCCAGGACGTCTTCGAGGACCTCACCGTGTGGGAGAACCTGGAGATCGGCGGCTACCTGCTCTCGAAGAAGAAGTCGCACCAGCGCGCCCTCGAGCTGCTCGAGATCTTCCCGCCGCTCGCGAGGATGCGCCACCGCACGGTGGGCCAGCTCTCCGGCGGCGAGCGCAAGATGGTCGCGGTCGGCCGTGTGCTCATGCTCGAGCCCTCCGTGCTCATCCTGGACGAGCCGACTGCGGGCCTCTCGGTGCCGCTCACCGAGCAGCTCTTCGAGGTCCACGTGCGCGCGCTCGCCGACACCGGCACCGCGGTGCTGCTCGTCGAGCAGAAGGCGACCGAGGCGCTGCGCGTCGCCGACTGGGGCTACATCCTCGTGTCGGGTGAGGTCGAGGTCTCGCAGTCGGCCGAGGGGATCCTCGGCCGCGCGGACATAGGCGAGGTCTTCCTCGGCGGCTCCTCCTCGATCGTCGGCGACGACGACGAGGAGGAGTGAGGCCGGAGCCGGAGCCGGAGCCGGAGCCCGGTGCCGCGGCGATCGGTGGCCGGCGGGCGGCACGGGCGGGGCGTCCGGGCGGCGGGCAGCAGGGACGCCCCGGCTGGGCGCCGCTCGTCCCGCTTCTGTGCGGGACGTTCGTCGGCACGCTGAACAACAACGTCCTGAACGCGCCGCTCCGGCTCGTGGTCGCGAGCCTGCGCGTGAGCGTCTCGAGCGGCGCGCTCGTCGTCGTCTCCTACCCGCTCGCGCTCGCCGTCGCGATGCCGCTCGCCGGTTGGTACGCGGACCGCGTCGGGCGAAAGCGCCTCTTCGTCGCATCGGTGCTCGCGCTCTGCGTCACGTCCGCGGGCGCGTCGCTCGCCCCCGACATCGCTGCGCTCGTCGCGTTCCGCGTGCTCCAGGGGCTCTCGAGCGCGGCGATCCTGCCGTGCGTGATGGGGCTGATCACCGAGATCTACGAGCCGGGACGGCGCGGGCGCGCGCTCGGGCTGTGGGCTGCGGCGAACGGGCTCGGGCAGACCGTCGGCCCACCGCTCGGCGGGCTCGTCGCGTCGTCGGTCGGCTGGCGGTTCGTGTTCGTGCCCGCGATCGCGGTCGGCTTCGTCGCGGTCGCCGGCGCGGGTGCGGACCGTCGGGTCCCCGGTGGTCCGGGGCACAGGTCGCGCCTCGAGGTCCGCGGGGCGGCGCTTCTCACCGCGGGCACCGGCCTCGTGATCGCCTCGGCGATGCTCGTGCCGATCGTGCACGTCGCCATTGTGGTCGCGATCCTGGCGGCCGTCGGCGTCGCCTGCCTCGTGCTGCTCGCGTTCGGCAGGCGGGAGGTGCGCGAGCCCTTCGTGGACCCGCAGCTCTGGCGTGAGCCCTCGTTCCTGCGCAGCTCGCTCGCCGCGTTCGCGCAGATGTTCTGCCTCGGCACTACGTTGCTGGCGGTCCCGCTCTACCTCACGCGCTCGGGCTCGCTCGCGCCAGCGAGCGCGGGGCTCGTCGTGTTCGCGCTGCCCGTGACGATGACGCTGCTCGCCCCGGTCGCGGGAGTCGCGGCCGAGCGCGTGGGACCGCGGCGGGTGCTGCGGTCGGGCCTCGGCGTGCTCGCCCTCGCAGAGCTCGCGCTCGCGGCGATTGCCGGCAGCACGCTCGAGCTTCCGCTGCTCGTCGTGTCGCTCGTCGTCACGGGTCTCGGGATCGCCCTCGTCCAGACGCCCGCCGCCGCGGGTGCGACGCGATCGGCGGTCGGCCGAGTCGGGACCGGGCTCGGGCTGTTCAACTCGGCGCGCTTCGCGGGCTCCGCGCTCGGCGGCGCCTGGGTCGCGGTCGTCCTCGCGCACGCCCCCCGCTACCGCCTCGGCTTCGTGGTGGCCGCCGCCGCGGCCGCCGCGGGCCTCGTCGCGACGGTCGCCGGGCCGGATTCGCCGCGCACCTCGGGCACCCCGGCGGCGGTGCGCGCCGGCGGCTGAGCGGCGAGACGCCGCCCGGCGTG
>DAHUXW010000139.1 GCA_027306925.1 Acidimicrobiaceae bacterium
GTCAAGTCCGTAGCGGTCGGCCACGGACATGAGGTCCACGAAGTCCCGAGCTTCGGCGCGGCCGAACAGCGCGAGCAGTTTGTCGACGGCGAGCTCCTCGCCGGACAGCAGAGGAAAACCGGGACCCTGTTCGATCGGAAATAGTCGCGCGTCGCTACCGAGGTCAACCTCGGTCCGATCCTGTCCACGGCGGCCGGACCACTCCGACCACGCGGCACGAACGTACGGGGGGAGGACGAGCTCGTCGAACACGCTCGCGAGCTCCTCGACGTCGACGTAGTAGCGGACGTCGTCCTCGGTCCCCTCGCGCAGCACCTGCTCGTAGACGCGCAGGCGGTCTGCTCGCAAGCTCAGGTCGTAGGTGAGGGACGGCTCGCTCCAAGAGATACGGAGTGGCAGCTCGACGACGCCGGACGCCTTAGCGAGGGTCGCGTCGTCAACGTCGTCGGGAATGGCAACCGGACGCGACGCCGGCCCCAGCCACGGGTTCCGCGTCCTCGCCATACTTGGATCATACGGCCAGAGCTCATGGGCGCCGGGAAGCCGTGCCCCGACCTGAAGCGCAGCTCGGCATGAGCTGCTCGGGTCCGCTCACCCGGTCGAGATCAGCCATGAGCTGGTTGAGCTGCTCACGCAACAGATCATGGTTCGAATACGGGAAACGCACCTCCGCCCCGGGCTCCGCGCGAGACCGGGCCCGCTCACCGCACGAGGAGCGTGACCGCGACGAACGTCCCGACGACGATGATGATCCCGCGCAAGAGGCGCGGCTCGAGCCGTCGCCCGATGTGGCCGCCGACCTGACCACCGACGATCGAGCCCGCAGCGATGAGCCCTGCAGCCTCGTACGAGATGTGGCTCGCGACGAGGAAGACGACCGCGGCCGAGCCGTTAGCGAGCGCGGCGAGGACGTTCTTCGCGGCGTTCAGGCGCTGCAGCGTGTCGTCGATCGATATCCCGAGGAGGGCGACGAGCACGACGCCCTGCGCAGCGCCGAAGTAGCCGCCGTAGACGCCGGTCGCGAGCACCGTCGAGTACAGCACCGGGCCCCCGTGCAGCCGGCGCGTGCCGCGGCTGCCGAGCCAGCGGGCGAGCCGCGGCTGGGCCGCGACGAGCGCGCACGCGAGCAGGATGAGCCACGGCACGACGCGGTCGAACACGCTTCCGGGGAGCTGCAGGAGCAGCACGGCCCCCGCCGTCCCGCCGATCGCCGACATCGTGCCGAGCATCACGACGCGCCGCGTCTGGCCCGCGAGCTCGTGCCGGTACGCGACCGCGCCGCTCACGGCGCCGGGCACGAGCCCGAGTGTGTTCGAGACGTTCGCGACGAGCGCCGGGAACCCGAACGCGAGCAGCGTCGGGAACGTGACGAGCGACCCCGAGCCGACGATCGTGTTCATCGTCCCGGCCACGAGCCCGACACCGAGCACCGCGAGGATCTCGAGCGCGGACATCTCGCAGGTCTACCGGCCGGCTGGTCGCGGGCCGGCCGGCGCCGTGGCGGGCGCGCGGGGATCGGTGCGGTCGTGGACCATGGGTGCGGTCGCGGATGCGCGGAGAGCCGCGAATCGAGCGGCTAGCGGCCGATCGCGTCGAGGTCGGGCTGGTGGACCCTGCCGAGCATGGCCGACTCGACGCGCTCGAGGTGATGCTCCATCGCCGCGACCGCAGCGTCGACGTCACGCGCGCGAAGTGCCTCGACGAGCGCGTGGTGCTCGCGCTGGCGCGCCGCCCGGCGTTCGACCGAGTCGCTGCGGCGCTTGAGGTTCCCCCAGATCCGGCCCTCACGAGCGTCCTCGACGGCGCGGTACATGCGGACGACGACCTCGTTGTGGCTCGCCTGGACGATCGCCCGGTGGAGCGCGATGTCCCAGGCCTCGAACTCGTCGATCGTCTGAGCGCCGTCCCCGCCCGCGAGGCAGCGGTCGAGCTCCTGGAAGTCGCGCTCGGTCGCCCACGGGACGACGAGCGGCACGAGGCGCGGCTCGATGAGGCGCCGCGCGGCCATGACGTGCGCGGGCGCGATGTCGTCCGCCGGCGCGCCGTCGGTCGCCCGGCCCCCGTGCGGCGAGCCGGGCGGGGGCCACGAGTCGGTCCCGGGGGCCCCGGCGAGGAACGTGCCTCGGCCGACCTCGCGCGAGATGCGGCCCTCGGCCTCGAGGAGCCCGAGGGCGTTGCGGACCGCGGTGCGCGTGACTCCGAGGTCCTCCGCGAGCTGTCGCTCCGTCGGCAGGCGCCGGCTCGAGCCGTCCGCGCTGACACGGCCGAGGATCGTCGCCGCGAGATCGCGGGCGCGCAGCACGGTCACGCCGTCCCGCTCGACCACCTGCCACCTCCCGGATAGGCCCCACGGGCGCCAATTGCCGACCGATACTACCAATCTGCTTCATGGGGCGCCCGGAGCGGAGCAGGTGCCGGCGACAGATGCCATTGACGGAGAGCGCGACCACCGTTACACTCCAACCAATTCCGAGTATGGCGACCAAATCTCAACCAAGTTGATCTTGGTTGGGCGTTGCCGGGTGGCCCCGGTCGGCGCGTCGCGCAGCGGGCACGGCCCGTCGCGCGCGGCTCCGGTCGCCTCCCGGCGCCCGCGTGACCGTCGCCGAGAGAGGAGCCACGAGATGCGTCTCGCCACCATTGACACGAGCGGCGGGCTGCGCCTGCACGTGCGGGGCCGTTCCGGTTACGTCGACGCGGCCGAGGCGACGGGCGAGGCGCGCTTCGCGTCCCTGACGGGCGTGCTCGAAGGGGGCGCCGCCGCGTTGGACGCGCTGCGCGGGCTCGCTTCGCAGGAGGGCACCGCGTACGCGGAGCGCGATCTCGGGCCGGCGGTCCCGTCGCCGCGCCGGATCCTGTGCCTCGGCGTGAACTACCTCGAGCACGCGCTCGAGGGCGGGCGCAAGGCGCCGACCTGGCCGGAGTGCTTCGTGCGTGGCGCCGACTCGGTCACCGCGCCCTACGGCGATCTCGTGAAGCCGTCACTCGTCGAGCGGTTCGACTACGAAGGTGAGCTCGGCGTCGTCATCGGGAGCGGCGGGCGGTACATCCCCGCAGCGAAGGCCTGGGACGCGGTCGCGGGCTACGTCGTGATCAACGAGGGCTCCTGTCGTGAGTGGCAGCGAGCTGCGACCCAGTGGACGCCGGGGAAGAACTTCGACGGGACGCTCCCGATCGGGCCAGAGGTCGTGACGACCGACGAGGTCGACGTCTCGGACGTGCAGCTGACAACGCGCCTCAACGGCGAGGTCATGCAGAGCGCGCGGACCTCGCAGATGATCGTGAGCATCCCGAGCGCGATCGAGTACCTCTCGTCGTTCACGACGCTCCGCCCGGGCGACGTGATCGCGACCGGGACGCCGGGCGGTGTCGGCTTCGCCCGGACGCCGCCGGTGTGGTTGCAGCCGGGCGACACGATCGAGGTCGAGATCGAGGGTGTCGGCACGATACGCAACAACGTGGTCGCCGAGGCCGCGGACCTCTCGGACTGGCCCTGGCACGCGCCGACGCCGCAGAGCGCGACGTTGTAGGCGGGGCGTAGCTCGCGCCGGGGGGGGGTCGGGTCGTGGCTGCGAAGGGGCGCCACGACTCCGCCGCCGGCGACGAAGCGGGCGAGCAGCCGGCCCGCGGTACCACCAGGCAGGCAGCACGACCAGCAACGACAAGGGGGGAACATGACCGATAGGAACCTTCAGCGACCCAGTCGTGACGGTGCGCCACGGCGGCCGGGGGCGCGCGCGCTCACCCGCCGGGTGCCGCTCGCGTTCGCGTCGGCCGCGGCGGCGGTGTCGCTCGTCGCGGTGGCGAGCCCGGCGACGGCCAGCGTGACCGCGAAGGCGCCGACGGGCTCGACGCTCGTCGTCGCGGACGTCGCGCCGTTCACGGGGACCGACGCGGCGCTCGGGCCGACATATCTCGTCTCGTGCGACGGCGCGACGAACGCGATCAACCTGGCCGGTGGCGTGCTCGGCCACGAGCTCGCGTGCAAGGGAGTGGACACGCGCGGCGACCCCGCCGACGCGGTGCCCGCCGTCCGGCAGATGTACGCCTCGACATCGAACCTCAAGCTCGTGATCGGGCTGACCTCCGACGAGGCGGCGTCGGTCGTCCCGATCATCAACGCGAACAAGACCGTGATGTTCGGGATGACGGGCCAGTCGGAGTTCGACCACACCCACTTCCCCTACTTCTACCGTCTCGTCCCGCCGGACCTCGCGGAGTCCTACGCGATGGTCGCGATCGCGAAGTACGACTACCACTACAAGAAGGTGGCGCTCGCGTTCGGCAACGACATCGGCTCGCAGACCTTCGTGAACCCGGCGATCCAGTCGATCAAGAAGGCCGGCCTGAAGCTCGTCGACAACGAGACGCTCGACCTGTCGGCGACGACGTTCCGCACCGAGGCGGCGAAGATCGTCGCGGCGCACCCTGACGTCATCTTCACCGAGGCGCTCGGCCCGACCGAGGCGGCGTTCCTCACCGAGCTGAAGCAGCAGAACGGTGGGAAGATGATCCCCGTCATCGGCACCTCGGCGACGATCTCCCCGGACTGGTTCAAGTCCGTGGCGGCCGCGGTCGGGGCGAGCACCCTCGCGAGCAACTTCGCGGCGGACAACCTCGTGGTCGAGACCACCGGTCCCGCGTACACGGGGTTCAAGAAGGCGATCCTCGCCGAGAAGGGCAAGGTCGGCAACACGGGCAACTTCGACACCTACCTGAGCGCTCCGGGGGCCGTGCACCTCTACGACGGCATCAACCTCGCGGCGCTCGCGATGGTCGCGTCGAAGAGCACGAACCCGAGCGTGTTCCGGACTTGGATCGAGAAGATCGGCAACGGCGTACCGGGCGCGGTGGTCGTCCACACCTTCGCCCAGGGCGTTGCGGCGCTCAAGGCGGGCAAGTCCATCCGCTACGAGGGCCCGGGCGGGCCGACGAGCTTCGACAGCTACCACGACTCGACCGGGATCTTCCAGGTCGACAAGTACACGTCGTCGGGCAGCGTCGTCGTCGCCCAGAACATCCCGAGCACGCAGATCCGGGCGGTCTCCTAGCCGCTCGGTCACCGGGCATCACCGACCGGGGAGGGAGCCGGGCGACCGGCGCCCTCCCCGGTCCGACACGGTCCGGCCGCGTCGTGCGGCCGGGCGGCACCGGACGAAAGGCCACCTCCTCGTTGAGCATCTTCGAGTCCTCCGTCGCCTTCGGGCTCATCACCTCAGCGGTCCTCGCGATCGCCTCGGTCGGCTTCACGCTCCAGTTCGCCGTCACCAACGTCTTGAACCTCGCGTACGGCGCGGTCATGATCGCCGCGGCGTTCGCGGCGTACGCGGTGAACCAGGCGGGCGTGACGATCTGGGTCGCTGCGCTCGCTGCAGCCGCGGTCGGCTCGGTGCTCTCGCTGTTCTTGAACCGCGTGATCTACACGCCCTTCCAGCGGCGCAAGACCTCGCCGATCGCGCTCGTGATCGTGGCGCTCGGCATGACGCTCATCCTCGAGTTCGGCACCCAGGCGATCGCCGGGCCCACCAACGTCTCCTACACGATGGCCCAGGGGCCGATGCTGCAGGTCGGCGGGTTCGCCCTCAGCGCGGCGGAGATCGCGATGATCGGGCTGAGCCTCGTGATCATGGCCTTCGTCCACGTCCTCATCCGCTACACCCGCCTCGGCAAGGCGATGCGCGCGACCGCGGCGAACCGCGACCTCGCGCGCAACTGCGGGATCCGCACGGACCGGGTCGTGACCGTGACGTGGATCATCACGGGAGCGCTTTGCGGGATCGCCGGGGCGGTGTTCGGCATGAACGCCGGGACCTTCGGCGCGACGAGCACCGACGTCTTCCTCGTGCTCATCCTCGCGGCCGTCTTCCTCGGCGGGCCGGGCGAGCCCTACGGGGCGATGCTCGGCGCGCTCGTCATCGGCGTCGCGACCGAGGTGAGCGCCGCGTTCATCGTGCCGGACTACAAGGACGTCATCGCCTTCGTCATCCTGCTCACGATGCTCGCGGTGAGGCCGACCGGCCTGCTCGGCGCCCGGACCTGAGCGGGGAGCCCCGATGATCTACTACCTCACGACGATCCTCGTGTACGGCGGCGTCGACGCGATCGCGTGCCTCGGCCTCAGCCAGCAGTTCGGCGTCGCCGGGGTCACGAACTTCGGCTTCATCATCTTCCAGGCGGCCGGCGCGTACACCGCAGGCGTGCTCTCGCTCCCGAACCAGTCCGCGAACGGTGGCTTCCAGAGCTACGTCGGCGGCCTTGGCCTGCCGTGGCCGATTCCGTGGATCGGCGCCGCGATCGTGGGCGGGCTCCTGGCGCTCCCCTTCGCGTCGCTCGTCGGCAAGCGCCTCCGTGGCGACTTCGCCGCGATCGGCCTGCTCGTCACCGCGGTGATGTTCAACCTGCTCGTGACCAACTACCGCCCGTTCCTCAACGGCGCGGCGGGGCTCTCGCTCGTGCCCTCGCCGCTCGGCGGCGTCGTCGACCCGCTCTCGGGCGGGTACCAGTTCGGCTACGGGATCGTCGCGATCGTCCTCGCGGCGCTCGTCTACCTGTTCCTCCGCCGCGTCACGAACTCCCCCTACGGACGGACGCTTCGCGCGATGCGTGACAACGACGTCGTCGCCGACTCGCTCGGGAAGAACCTGCGGTCGCTGCGCACCTCGATGCTCGTGCTCGGGGGAGCGATCGCCGGGCTCTCCGGCGGCGTGCTCGTCGGCTTCATCAACCTGTGGGACCCGCAGGCGTGGGGCTACGCGGAGACGATCGTGCTGTTCGCCGCCGTCATCATCGGCGGCCTCGGCAACCACAGCGGGGCTGTGCTCGGCGCGATCCTCGTACCCCTCGGCTTCGAGGAGGCGAGCCGCTACATCCCGTCCATCGGCCCGGCCGGACTCATCCCGGCGCTCCAGTGGGTCGCGATCGGACTGCTCATCGTGCTCTTCCTGTGGTTCCGACCGCAGGGCATCCTCCCCGAGCGCCGCCGGAAGCTCGCGACGGCGGGCGTCCCCGCCGGCCCCGTCGTGCTGCCGGGCGCGGGCGCGGCCGACGAGCTCCCGGACGTCCCGACGCTGCCGCCGCCTCCGGTGGTCGCGCGCCACCCCGGCGCGAGCGCCGCTCGCGGCGAGATCGTCCTCGAGGCGCACGACCTCGCCCGGATCTTCGAGGGTGTGCGTGCGGTCGACGGCGTGACGATCGCGATCCAGCGCGGACGGCTCACCGGTCTCATCGGGCCGAACGGCGCCGGCAAGTCCACGACGCTCGCGATGCTCGCCGGCACGCTTCTCCCGTCCGAGGGGCGGATCCTGTACGCCGGCGAGGACATCACCGGGCTCCCGGCGTACCTGCGGGCGCGAAAGGGCCTCGTGCGGACGTTCCAGCTCGCGAGCGAGTTCAAGAAGCTCACCGTGATCGAGAACCTCGTCTCGGCCGTCCCCGGGCAGCAGGGAGACTCGTTCCGAGGGGCAGTGCTCGGCAAGCGCTACTGGGGTGCGCAGGAGCGGCAGAACGTCGAGCGCGCCGAGCACATGCTCGAGCGCTTCGGCCTCAGCGCGCACGCGGACCGCTACGCGGGGGACCTGTCGGGCGGCCAGCGCCGCCTCGTCGAGCTCATGCGCTCGCTCATGGCCGAGCCCCAGGTGCTCCTGCTCGACGAGCCGATGGCCGGAGTGCACCCCCGGCTCGCCCGGCAGATCGGCCACCAGCTGCTCGCGCTCTGCGCCGAGGGGATGACGATCGTCATGGTCGAGCACGAGCTCTCGATCATGGACGAGTTCTGCGACCCGGTCATCGTGATGGCCGAGGGCCGAGTTCTCGCCGAGGGGACCATGGCCGAGCTGCGCGGACGCTCCGAGGTCGTGGAGGCGTACCTTGTCGGCTGACTCGACGGAACCGGGGGGAGCGCCGTGAGGACCGCACAGGAGATTGGCGGCGCGGCCGCCGCACGCACGGCGAGGGGCGCGTCGCTTCGCACCGAGTCGCTCACGGCCGGCTACGGCGGGAGCCCGATCGTGCACGAGATCTCGATCTCGGTCGCCCCGGGCGAGGTCGTCTCGGTCGTCGGCCCGAACGGCTCCGGCAAGAGCACGCTGTTGAAGGGCATCGTCGGGATCGTCGAGGTACTGTCGGGGTCGGTCCACCTCGATGGCGCGGACGTGACGCACCGGGCGACCGAGGAGATCGCCCGCCTTGGCGTCGGGTACGTGCCGCAGGTGGACGACGTGTTCGCGCCGCTCACGGTGGCCGAGAACCTCGAGATGGGCGGCTACCTCCTGAAGCCGAAGGACGTGCCCGCGCGCGTCGAGCACGTGCTCGACGTCTTCCCGCAGCTCCGGCGGATGGTCTCGCGTCGTGCCGGCAAGCTGTCCGGAGGTGAGCGCAAGATGCTCGCTATGGGCCGCGTGCTCATGCTCGAGCCGGCGCTCGTCGTGCTCGACGAGCCGACCGCGAACCTCGCGCCCCAGATCGCCCACACCGTGCTCGACGAGCACGTGCGCCGGCTCGCGCTCACCGGTGCGACGGTCCTCATCGTCGAGCAGCGCGCGCGTGCGGTGCTCGCGATCTCGGACCGGACCTACGTCCTCGCGGGCGGGCGCGTCCGCATGGAGGGCACGCCGGCCGAGCTCTCCGCGAGCAGCGAGTTCGTCGAGTCCTTCCTCGGCGGCGGGCAGCCCGCGGGCGGCTGACGCGCGGCGGGCGACCCGGGCTCCGCGCACCGCGCCGCCCGGGCGCTCAGCCCCACCCGAACGCCGCGGCGATCGTGACGTAGCAGCCGACGAGTGCCGCTCCCTCCAGCCACGTCGACTCCCCGTCGAACACGACGACGACCGTGATCGCCGTCCCGATGACGAGCGCGGCGACCAGCATCACCGGCATGACGAGCGTGAGGTGCGCGCCCCCGAGCGGGCCCGAGAGCAGGACGAGCGCGGGGAGCACCGCGAGCGCGATCTGCACCGGGCTCTGGAGGATCGCTGCGAGCGCGTAGTCCGAGCGGCCCTTCACCGCGAGGCTGATCCCGACGAAGTTCTCGACCGCGTTGCCCGCGATCGCGACGATCACGAAGCCGGCGAACGAGTCGGAGACGTGCAGCGTCGAGAGGGCGGGAGCGAGCGCGGCGACGAACCAGTCCGACACGAAGGCCGCCGCCACGCTCGAGCCGAGCAGCGCGGCGACGACGAGCGGCGTCGACCACTCGCCGCCGTGGGTCACGACGCCCGGACCCGTGGAAGCTGTCTTCGGCGCGGCGCTCAGCGCGGAGGGGATCGAGAGCGCGAAGACGACGAGGAGCACGACGGACGCGACGTCGGAGAGCGCCTGTTCGTGGCGGGCGACCGCGACCGCGAGGTGCGACGAGAGCGTCGGCACGACGATGACCGCGACCGCGAGCATGAGGAGCAGGACCGCGGCGCGCGGCGCGTCCGTGTGGAAGCGCTGCGTGCCGTGGCGCAGTCCGCCCGCCACGAACGCGGCGCCGAGCACGAGCAGCACGTTCGCGAGGATCGAGCCGACGATCGCCGACTGCACGACGCGGACGAGGCCCGCGCGCAGCGCGAAGATCCCGATGAACAGCTCCGGGAGATTGCCGAGCGCGGAATGGACGAAGCCGGTCGCCCCCGAGCCGAGGCGGTCGCCGAGGCGGTCGACGCTGCGGCCGACGAGCGCCGCGAGCGCCGCGAGCGCGAGACCCGAGACGACGAACGGTGCGACCGCGCCCGTGCCCGCGAAGCGTGTGGCCCCGCTCGCGGCTGTGAGCGCCGTCGCGGCGACGACGAGCCGGAAGTCGCCCCGCGTGAGGCCGGCGCGCCAGGGGGCGTGCCGGGCGGTCCGGCCGCTCAGCACGCGCGCTGCTCCGTGGCCGCGCCGGCCGGCCGACCGGATCCGCCCGGCGCCGGACCGGGGCGGGTGAGCGCATCGAGCACGAGCGCGAGCAGGACGACGGCGGCCGCCGTGACGACGAGCACGGGCGGGTACGCGCCGAGGCCGGCGCGCTGGAGCACGAGGCCCGTGGCGGCGGACACCGCGGCGCCTCCGACGCCCGCGGCCGCGATCTGCCAGCCGATGACCCGGTGCGCGCGCGCCGCCCCGACACGCGCCGGCGTGAGCGCGACGAGGGCGGGGAACACGGGCGCGAGCGACGCGCCGAGCACTGCGATGCCGACCACGAGCGCGGCTCGCCCCGGGTGCCACCAGACGAGCAGCGTCCCGGCGAGCGCGACGAGCGTGCCGTAGCGGACGAGCCGGGCCGGAGCGGGCGTCCGGCGGGGGACCGCGACCGCGAAGCGCCCCGCCGTGAGCGCGCCCCAGTACGCGAAGACGACCGCGCCGGCCGGCGCGGCGGAGAGGCCGATCGGGCCCCGCAGGTACGTCGCCGCCCACTGGCCCGCGGTGACCTCGAGCCCGGTGTCGGCGAAGAACACGACCACGCCGAGGCGGGCCGCGGCGCGCGGGTGGGCCGGCGCGGCGGCGTC
>DAHUXW010000141.1 GCA_027306925.1 Acidimicrobiaceae bacterium
GGCGCCGGGGCTCGCGTTGCGGCGCGTCTTCGGGCGCGCCGCGCCTGCCGGCCCCGCCGCCGCCCCCGCGGCGCCGGCGTACGAGCGCGGCGGCGATCAAGCCCGCGAGCGCGACGGCGCCCGCTGCGCTCGCGCCGAGGCCCGCGTGGAGCCCCGGGGCGGCGTACGAGAAGTGCACGACCGAGCGCCCCGCGGGGAGCCGGACCGCCTGGACGACACCGAGTCGCCGCACCGGGAGCGAGCGCTCGCGGCCGTCGTGGGTGACGGTCGCGACCCAGCCGGGGATGTCCGCGACGCTTCGCACGAGCGTGGCGGGAGCCGCCGTGTCGATCGCGACGCTCGCCGCGGTCGCCGTCGCCGCGGCTGGAAGGACCTGCACCGTCGCCGCGCGCCCCGCGCCGCCCGGGCCCCCCGGCGCGGGCACGAGCGTGTACGGCGCGGCGGCGCGCGAGTTCCGCAACACCGTGTACGGCCCGAGCGTGCCGTCCGGCGTCCAGTGCGGAGGCGCCGCCGCTCGGGCGAGTGGGCCCGTCGGCGTGAGCGCGTCGCCAGCGGCCGTCGTCACGACGACGCCGAGCCGGGAGAGCGGTGTCCGGAGCGGGTCGCGCACGACGATGCCCGCAGCGAGATGCTCCGAGCCGAAGCTCGCGACGGTCCCGGTCGTCCCGACCGCGACGAGCGTGCGTGCGCGCACGGGCCGCCCGCGGCCGTCGACGAGCCCGAGCGCGCCGGCGACGCGCCCGAGGTCGGCGGGCGTGAGCCGCGCCCCGGCGGGCGACGACAGGCGCACCGTGGCGACCTGCAGGCCGGCGCCGAACAGCCGGGTCGTGCGGTGTCCCGGGCGGAGGTCGAGCACGGTCGCCGCGACGCGGGACGAGGGCGAGTGCACGGGATCCATGAAGGACGCTCCGCCGACGAGCAGGACCGACACGCCGAGCGAGTCGAACGTCGTGCCCGCGATCGCGCCGGGTGACGCGACGTCCTGTCCGTGCGTGCCGGTCGCTTGCGCGTACGGTCCCCAGACGAGCGATCCGTAGCCCTGGGCGGACGCGACGTGCGAGAGGGCGCTGAGGTCGGTGGCGCCCAGCTCGTCGAGCGCGATCCCTCCGGCGCGCGACGGGTCGACGACCACGAAGCGTCCTCCCGGTCCGACGAGACGGCCGAGATGGCGCGAGAGCGTGCTCGGCAGCTGGAGCGCACGGGCGTAGACGGGGGCGAGCGAGCTCTGGTCCGCGGCGAACAGCACGATGTCGAGCACGGCGATCGCAACCAGCGCGCGGGCGCGAGACCGTGGGTCGAGGCGCCAGGACCACAGCGCGAACGCCCCGGCCGCGAGCGCGACGAGGCCGTCGAGCGCGAGCCACGGCGCGACGCGACCGACCGACCACGGGCCGATCGACTGTCCGGCGATGGCGCGCGCGACCGTGCGACCGCCGATGGCCGCCGTCGCGAGCAGTGCGAGGACGGCGAGGGGCGCGATCGCGCCGGCGAGGCGCGCGCGCCGCGTCTCGCGGCCGGAAGGGCGGGACGGAACGGAAACGGCCGTCGCCCCCGGCGAGGTGCCCGGCACGGGCGTCGCGGCCGTGCCGAGCACGTCGTCCGCGAAGTGCGCGAGGAGCATCGACGCGGCGAGTGCGACGAGGACGAGCGCCCGGCTCGGCAGGCGGCTCGACCCGACGACCGGTAGGTGGGCGAGCAGGTGCGGCAGCGGCGTCGCGCTCCCGATCGCGACGAGCAGACCGATCGCCCCGACGAGGTACCAGACGCGCCAGCGGACCGCGCCCGGGGAGTGCCAGCGCGTGGCGAGCCAGGTGATCGCGAGGAGCGCGAGCATCCCGGGGTAGCCGTCGATCTCGGCGAGGTTGTAGCTCCCGACGTACGGCCGCAGGCCGATCGGGCCGCCGCCGAGCAGGTGCGGCGCGACGAGCGTCGTGAGCTGGCCCCAGTCGAGCGAGCCCGCGGTGAGGAACGACGTGCCGACGCTCGCGCGCTGGCTCGTCGCGACGACCGCCGCGCCCGTCGCGAGCTGGACGCCCGCGAGCAGGGTCCCGGTCGCAGCCGCGGCGAAGAACGCCGCGGCGACGCGCCACCGCTCGCCGCCCGCGTGCAGCACGAGGTGGGCCGCGTAGACGGCGGTGCCGAGCGCCGCGTAGAACGCGACCTCGGGGCTGCCCGCGAGGCCGAGGCACGCGGCGCACGCCGCGGCGAACGCGGTCCACCCCGGGCGCACGGCGCGCCGCGCGTGCGCGACACGCTCGAGGCCGACGAGGAGCCAGGCGAGCGAGGCGCAGGCCTCGACGACGTCGACGTGGACGGCCTGGGAGGAGACGAATCCCGTGAACGCGTAGGCGGCTCCGCCGAGCGCGGACGGGAGCGGCGCGAGCCGCCCGAGCCGGCAGAGCGCGTAGATGCCGGCCGCTGCCGCGGCGTACGCGGCGACCTGGGTCGCGACCCACGCGGCGAGCGGCGGCAGGAGCGCCCATAGCAGGATCCCGGGGAAGGCCGCGCCCGCGTTGATGCCGCCGAGCAGGGCCGATCCCGACCAGGTGAACGGGTCGAAGACAGGGAGGTGGCCGTGGCGCACGAGCGCGCCGGCGAGCGCGCGCAGCGGGAAGTTCTGGATGACGTCGTCGCCCGTGACGAGCGGGTAGCCCGCGAGGGCGGGCACGGTGAAGACGAGCAGCGGCGCACCGACGAGCACGGCGAGCGCCCGGCGGTCGCCGGGGGACAGCGCGCGTCGGCCACCGGAGCTCGCGACGCCGTCCACGTGGGAACGGTAGTGGCCGGTCCGCACCGCCGGAGGCCGCCCGCCGGCCCGCCCGCACCCGCGCCCGGCGCGCTCGCGGTGCCGACCGGCGGTGCGCGCACCCGGGTGATGACCTTCGCCTCTATGCGACGCCGCGGCGTGCGGCGGACACTCGGAAATCGGGCGGAGTCGAGGAGGTCGGCCGATGCGCGTGGTCGTCGTGTACGAGTCGATGTTCGGCAACACGCGCGAGATCGCGGAGGCGATCGTCGACGGCCTCGGTCCGACCGTCGAGGCGCGCGTCGTCGGCGTGGCCGCGGCCGTGGCGGACGCGACGCTCGTCGACGCCTGTGACCTTCTCGTCGTCGGAGGGCCGACGCAGGCGTGGAGCATGTCGCGGCCGCGCACCCGGTCCGGCGCGGCGGACTACACGCGCCAGCCCGGCAGCGCGCTTCATCTCGAGCCCCGGGCCGGCTCGGGCCCCGGCGTGCGGGAGTGGATCGCGGGGCTGGGCCTCGCGAGCGGCCGTGCGGCCGCCTTCGACACGCGCGTGCACGTGCCCGCGGTGCTCAGCGGCCGAGCGTCGAAGTCGATCGGCCGCGCGCGCGAGCGCCACGGGCTCAGGCTCGTCTTGCCGCCGGCGAGCTTCTTCGTGCACGCGAAGGACGGCCTCTTGCCCGGCGAGGCCGAGCGGGCGCGGGCCTTCGGCGCGCGGCTCGTCGCGGCGGTCGTCGCGGACGGCGCGCGGACCTAGCCCACGGTGGGCGAACCGGCGCCGGTCACCCGGGCCGCCGGCCGACGACGACCTTCAACCCTCGGGCAGCCGCTCGTCTCCAGACGAGTCGGGCACGTGCGCGTCGACGCCCGCGGTCGCAAGCAGGCCGGGGATGCGCGTGGTGTCGACGAGCGCGTTCTCGTGGTGCTCGGTGTCCCGGCGCCAGCTCCCGTCCGGGCTCGCGACGAAGGTCGTGATGTCCCGGACGAAGCGGTCGGGCGAGGTGACCGCGAGCTCCGCGACGATCGCCCAGCCCGGACCGGTCCGTCACTGCCCGCGTCTGCAGGCCCGGCCCCGGGCGAGGTCGCGCCGGTAGTGGGGGCCGGGCGCGGTGGCCACCGCGCTAGCCGGCGTCGGGCCGGGACCCCGGTCCCGCGGCCCGTGCGGCCTCCACCGCGCCGAGCGCGTCGCGCAGCTCGCCGATCCAGTCCGCCTCGTGGCGGGCGACCAGCTCGACGCACCACGACAGGGCGTCGCTGCGACTGCGCGCGACCCCGGCGTCGACGAGCGTGTCCAGCGTCTGGCGCTGACGGAGCTGGAGGCGCGTCATGACCGGCACGCTCGCGGTCGTGAACAGCGCCCGGGTCTCCCCGACGACCACGCCCCAGGAGAGCTTGCGCTCGTAGCGGGCCTCGGCGAGCTGCGCGACCTGGACGCGCCGCGCGCGGGTGTCCTCGCGGAACCGCTCGGCACGGGCTCGCTCCGCGACGGTGCGGTGCCCCGGATCGGTGTCGGTCCTGGGCGGCGCGAGCGTCCCGACGACCTGGATCTCGTAGTCGTCGACGAGGACCTCGGGCTCGCCCACGAACCAGTCGTCGTCGATCGCGCCGGCGACGTAGGCGCGGATCTCCTCGCGCTCGCCGGCGCTCGTCGAGGGCCGCGCACGGCGGTCGCGGTCTCGCGACCACTCCGCCGGCCCGACCCTCCGGTGTCCCGATGATATATTCATGATTACAAGATTACACCTTCAGCCGCCGGACGCGCTCTCGCGACGCGCCGTCCGCGTCGCGTCGCGCGCCGGGGGGCCCGGGAGGGCCCCGCGCCCCGCCTGCCGCCGGGTCAACGTCCGGGCAGGACGTGCCGTAAGGACGCGCATGCGACGCGACGGCCGGTGCGATGCGGTCGAGCGGCGCGGCACGGCCGGCACGGTCGCGAAGGCCGTCGGCGTGGGTCTCGCGGCGCTCGCGGTGTCCGCGACGCTCGCGCTCGGCGCGAACGCCGCGGCTCCGGCGTCGCCACGGACGGTGACCGTCGGCGAGCCGGTCGCGCGCATCGTCGCCGCGGCCGAGGCGGCGACGCTCGCCGCCCGGAGCGTGACGATCGAGGAGCGCCTGCTCGTCGGTGGCAAGCTCACCGTCGTCTCGATCTCCGGCCGGTACCCGGCCCGCGTCCGGATCGCGTACGAGCTCGCCGGCGCGTCCGTGCAGATCCTGCTCGACGGCCCGAGGGTCTACGTGGAGATGAACGCGGTCGGGTGGGAGACGCTCTACCGGATCGCCGCAGGTCCCGCGGCCGCGCTCGTCGGCCACTGGTACACGACGACGACCGGCGACGCGTCGCTCGGCGGTTCGCTCGCCGACCTCGACCCGAAGGTCGTCGAGCGCGCGTTGTTCGCCGCGTTCGCGAAGGGGGTGCCTCACCTCGTGGCGCATCCCGCCCGGGTCGGCGGTCAGCCGGCGATCGCGCTGCGCGGGCCCGGCGGCGCGTTCTACGTCGCGGCGCACGGCGCGCCGCACGTGCTCAGGATCACGCTCTCCGTGCCGGGCGACAGCGGCTTCCTCGAGTTCAGCGGCTACGGCGCGACGCCGGGCGTCGCGCTCCCGGCGAGCGCGGCGAGCCTCGACGCGGCGCTGCTCGCGAGCCAGGCCCCGCCGGCGACCGCGCCGCCCCCGACGACACCGGTCACGGCCGTGCCGACGACGACGACGACGGTCGCCTGACGGCTGGGCGCTCCGCACGGCGAGGCGCCGCGACCGCGGTCCCGAAGTAGGATCCCGACGTGGCGACGCCCGATCTCGAGCAGCCGGCGATCGGCCAGCCGGCGCCGCAGTGGGCGCGCATCGAGGAGGTGCTGCGCGACCGCGCGGTCGCCGTCTTCCGCCGGCTCCCGAAGCGCTACGCGGACCGCGTCCCGCGCGCTGCCGTCCGCCAGGCGCGCTCCACGGTCCGCGCCGTGCGCTCCTACCGGCTCCGCGTGGCCGGCCCCGAGGCCGAGAAGGTCCCGTACGTCCCGGGCGTCACCCGCTTGTACGCGGACCTCGCCCGCCCGACCGCGCTCGGGCTCGTCGCGTCGATCGCGATCGTCGTCGGCGCGAGCGTGCCGAGCTCGCCGTTCACGCTGAAGACCATCCCGGGCGCCTGGTACTTCGGCATCCCGTCGCCGTCGGTCGTCCCCGGCACCGGGGTGCCGAGCGAAGGCCTGTTCCTCGGCGTCGTCGCGGTCTACGCGGGGATGATCCTCATGCTCCGCGTCTGGTACGACATCGTCCGCTACTGCAGCAGGACACCCGGGGTCCCGGTGCGGCGGCTCATCCCGATCTTCGTCGCGTGGAGCGTCCCGCTGCTGTTCGTCGCGCCGCTGTTCAGCCGCGACCTCTACAGCTACGCCGCGCAGGGCGAGATGATGAGCCACCACATCAACCCGTACACCTACGGGCCTGCGGTGCTCGGCCAGGGGCCGTTCGTCGGGCTGGTCGACAAGTTGTGGCAGAACGTAGGCTCCCCCTACGGTCCGGTGTTCCTCACGATCGCGGGGTGGGTCGTGTCCGCGACCGGCCACAACGACCTCATGGCGGTCGAGGGCCTGCGCCTCGTCGCCGTGCTCGGGACCGTCGCGTTCGCCTGGGCGGTGCCCGTGATCGCGCGCTCGTTCGGCCGGGACGGAGCGGTCGCGTTCGCGCTCGCCGCGCTCAACCCGCTCACGCTGCTCCACCTCGTCGGCGGCGGGCACAACGACGCGCTCATGCTCGGTCTCCTCGTCCCCGGGTACGCGCTCGCGCGAAGGGGCCATCCGGTCGCGGGCATCGTCGTCTGCGCGGTCGGCGCGGCGGTGAAGGTTCCCGCGCTCATCGGCGCGGTCTACATCGGCTGGGAGTGGGGCGGTCCGGGCCGCCCGTTCCGCCAGCACCTCCGCCCGGTCGCGACCGCGCTCGTCATCGCAGCGGCGATCATGGCCGCGCTGTCGGACCTCGCGGGCCTCGGGTGGGGCTGGATGTCCGGGCTGTCGAACCCCGACACCGTCCGGTCGTGGCTCGACCCCGCGACCGCGATCGCCATGCTGCTCGGCAAGGTCGTCTCGCTCGCGGGGCTCGGCAGCCACACCCACGTGCTGCTCACGCTCATGCGCGGTGGCGGGCTCCTCGTCGCGGCGGTGATCTCGATCGTCCTGCTCGTCGAGTCCGAGCGCGTCGGGCCGCTCCGGGCGCTCGGCTGGAGCCTCATCGCGATCGTCGTGCTCAGCCCCGTCGTCCAGCCCTGGTACCTCGCGTGGGGCTTCGTGTTCCTCGCGCCGGTCGCGGAGGGAAGGGTGCGGCGCGGGGTCGTCGTCGCGTCGGGCGTCGCCTGCTTCATCGGCCTGCCCGGCGTGCACGCGCTCGTGAGGCAGCTGAGCGTCGCGAACCCGCTCGTCGTCGGGGGGAGCGCGGTCGTGCTCCTCTCGTTCGTCGCGTTCATCACGCTCCCACGCGTCCGGCGGATCAGCCGCGGGAGGTCACAGCCCGACGTCGCCTGAGCGCCGCGGCCGCGCGGGCAGTGAGTGCCATCGCGGCGCCGACGAGGGTCGCGGACGTGTCGCGCGAGCCCGCCGCGATCGCGATGCCGCCGAGGAACGCGCCCGCAGCGTTGCCGACGTCGAACGCAGCGACCGCCGCGGAGGACGCGAGCGTGCTCGCGCCGGTGGCTGCCGCCGACGTGATCACGCGCCGTGATCCCGGTGAACATCGCCGCGACGGCCCGCGCCTCGCGACCGGGCGGGGCGGTGCGCGTCGCGACGGCGGACGCGACGCCGAAGAACGCGCCGTGGCAGGTCGAGGCTACGACGCGGCCGGCATCAACGCCGCGTGGTCCGGCGCGAGCGCGGTGAGGACGTCGCCGAGGACGAGCGGCGCGCACCGTGCGACGAGGAGCGGGCGGCGACGGAACCTGCCGGTCGCGGCGGTCAGGAGCGGTCAGCTCACGAGCGCGACGGCGCGGGCTTGCGGCGGAGCTTCGCGGGCCGGGTCGTGCGCACGAAGCCGCGCGAGACCTCGAGCGCCCAGCCGAGCGCCTTGATCGACGCCCGGTGGAGCACCTGCTCGTCGAGCGCGCAGCGCGTCGCCTCCTCGGCGCGCCCGAGCTGGCAGTCGATGACGTCGGCGACGACGCGGCCGACCTCGGTGTCCTTGCCGAGCACCGCGTCGTGGAGCTCCGCGTCGAGCGGCAGCGAGATGAGCACCTCCTCGAGCCGGACGCCGAGGAGCAGGTCGAACGCCGAGAGCATCCCGGCGGCGAACGCGAGCCCGGACAGGTGCGGGTACATCTCGAGCGCGAGGAGCTCGGTCATGCGGGCGCGGGTGAGGGTCGTGACGACCTCCTCCTCCGAGGTCTCGCCCTTGTTCGTGAGGATGAGGAAGCCGATCCAGCTCTGGAGCTGGCGCCATCCGACGATGACGAGGGCCTCCCGGAGCGTCTGGACGCGGCGGCGGAAGCCGTGGTCCGCGCCGACGCCGGCCATCTGGAGCAGCTGGTAGGCCATCGCGGGCTCGGCCCGGATGATCTCCTCGAGCTGGGACGCGCTGCACTCGCTCGAGGCGAGCTGCGCGGCGAGCTGGAGCCGGGCGACGCTCGAGCTGTCGAGGGTGCGCCCCGGCACGATGCGCGGCCGCGAGAGCAGGTAGCCCTGGAAGTAGTCGAAGCCGAGGTCCTGGCAGTGCTTGAGCTGGCCCTGGGTCTCGACCTTCTCCGCGACGAGGCTCACGTCGTACTTCCGGCACTGCTCCATGAGCGGTCCGAGCTTGTCGTCGGGGACGAGCTGGAGGTCGATCTTGACGATCGACGCGAGCTCGAGGAGGCGCTCGACGCCGTCGACCCAGCGGAAGTGGTCGAGCGCGAGCATGAAGCCCTGGTGCACGAGGCGCTCGCAGCCCGCGACGACCTCGTCGTCGAGCGCGACGGACTCGATGACCTCGAACACCGTGCGCTCTGGGGCGAGCACGACCGGCACGCTCCCGGTGAGAAGGCCCCGGTCCGCGTTGCAGAAGATCACCTTGTCGCCGACGAGCTTGTTCACGCCGATGCCGACGGAGCTGAACAGCACGGAGGTCGTCATGAGGTCGCCGTCCAGCTGGTCGCTGAACCCGGTGCCCTCGAGGGTGCGGAAGAGCAGCTCGTAGCCGACGACCGCGAGCTCGCGGTCGAACACCGGTTGGCGACCTACGACGATGTCCAGAACCGCCACGTCGCCCATCCTTCGTCAGGCCGTGACTCGGGCGGCGCGCCCGGCGTCGTGCCGACGCGCCCGTCCCTCGTCGCCGGCGCCGCGCGGCCCTTCGGACCGTGCGAACCCGTCCCCGCTACAACGACCCTGGCGGGACCGCGCTTTAGCGGGTCGGTCGCCGCCGGCGGACGAGCCCTCCTGGCACCCCGCCGGGCGCCCCCGCGCGTCACACGAGCCGCTGCATGACCGCGACGTCGAGCCAGCGGCCGAACTTCCGGCCGACCTCTCGCTCGACGCCGACGAGCTCGAAGCCGCACCCCCGGTGGAGCGCGATCGACGCGTCGTGGTGCCCGACGACGCGGGCGATGACCGAGTGGAAGCCGTGCGCGGCGGCGAGCCCGACGATCTCGTTGACCAGCGCCTTTCCGAGGCCGCGGCCCCGCGCGTCAGCCGCGACGTAGACCGAGTCCTCGACCGTCGTCGCGTACGCGGGTCGCGGCCGGTAGGGGGAGAGCGACGCGAAGCCGAGGACCCGGCCGTCCTCGACCGCGACGACGACGGGGTACGCGCCGCCGTGCTCGTCCATCCACTCTCGCTGGGCATCGGCCGTGCGCGGGACGAGGTCGAAGGTGACGGTGGAGCCCAGGACCTCGACGTTGTAGATCGCGCGGATCGCCTCGGCGTCCTCGGCGCGCGCCGGGCGGAGCTCCATCGGCCCGAGACTAGCGAGCCGGCGGGACGGGCCCCGTGGAGGCGGGGCTCCGGCGCGGGTATGCTCTCGCCTGCGGCTGGGTGGCGTGGACGGTCGCCCCGCCGAGACGCCCCCTTAGCTCAGTCGGCAGAGCACAGCCATGGTAAGGCTGGTGTCGTCGGTTCGATTCCGACAGGGGGCTCGAAGACCTGGCGGCGTAGCTCAGTTGGTTAGAGCACACGGCTCATAATCGTGGGGTCGCCGGTTCGAGTCCGGCCGCCGCTACCACCCCGGACAGGGCGACCGCCTCGGCGGGCGCCGCACGCCGGGCTTCGAAGCGCAGGTGGCTCCGCCGGAGGGCGGAGCGAGACGACGGGCAGGAGCGGGACGTGGCGAAGAACGAGAAGCGCGTGAAGGTCACCCTCGAGTGCGAGGTCTGCAAGCGCCGCAACTACATCACGACGAAGAACAAGCAGAACGACCGCGAGCGCATCGAGATGCGCAAGTACTGCGGCTTCGACCGGACGCACACGAACCACAAGGAGACCCGCTGAGCGTCCGGGCGCGCTGAGCGGCCGTGCGCGCATCGAGCGGGGGACGCGCGGCGCCGGCGCCGGCCGGCCGCGGCGTCGAGCCCGCCACCGGCGTCGCGCGTCGCGCGAGCGACCAGAAGCCGGGCCGGAGCGCCCGCGGCGGCCGCCCGGGAAGTCCCGAGCGCGACGCCGCCGGCCGGACGCGGCTCGCGGAGATCGCGGACGCGGCGCGCCGAGGCGACGACGGGGCGTTCGAGCAGCTCGTCGTCGAGACCTCGCCCGAGATCTACGCGCTCGCGCTCCGCCTCGTGGGCAACGAGCACGACGCGTCCGACGTCGTCCAGGAGACCTACCTGCGGGCGTTCCGCTCGATCGGCCGCTTCCGCGGCGAGGCCGCGGTATCGACCTGGCTCTACCGGATCGTGGCGAACTGCTCGTCGACGCAGCTCCGGCGCCGCGCGCGGTCCCGGCACGCCGCGCTCGACGACGACACCGCGATCGCCGACACGCGGCCGGACCGCGACCCGGAGACCGCCGCCGGCACGGCGTTCGAGCGCGCGCGCCTCGTCGCCGCGCTCGAGGCGCTCCCGGCGTCGCTTCGCGTCGTCGTCGTGCTTCGCGACGTCTACGACCTCCCGCACGACGCGATCGCGAGCGAGCTCGGGATCTCGCGGTCCGCCGCGAAGGTGCGCCTGCACCGCGGCCGGCGGCGCCTGCGCGAGGCGCTCTACCCGGACGTGCGCGGCGAGGCGCCGACCGGGGCTGCCGGGGCCGCCGAGACCGTGCCCTTCCCGGTCGGGGAGTGGCTGACGTGGGCCGGCCCAGGTGGGGCGCGCGGTCGCGCGCAAGGGGTCGGTCGTGCGGCGGTGTGACCGGGCGGCGGCGTACCTGCCGGCGGCCCTCGACGGGGAGCCCGCGCCGGACCCGCACCTCGCTCGCCACGTCGAGTCGTGCGTCAGATGCCAGTCCGAGCTCGCGCGTTACCGGCGGGTCGCCCGCCTGCTCGGTCAGCTCCGCCACGAGTGCGAGGAGCTGCCACCGGGCCTCGTCGCCGACGTGCTCACCTCGGTCGAGCGCGCCGCGCGCCGCCGGGCCGCCCGCCGCGCGCACGCGGGCAGGAGAGCCGCCCTCGCGGGCGGCGTC
>DAHUXW010000039.1 GCA_027306925.1 Acidimicrobiaceae bacterium
GGACGCACCGGCGCGCGCGGGGGCGCGCGGGACGGCGAGCGCGCGGGCGCTGCGCGACGACCGGCCGGCGCGGCGAGCCCGTCGCGCGCGTCGATCGCCGACGCGGCGCGACGCGACGCGACGCTGCTGCGATTTCTCGTCGCCTGCCTGTGCGGCTTCGGCCTCGTCATGGTGCTCGCGTCCTCGTCGGTCACGTCGATCGCCCAGTACGGTTCGCCGTGGTCGATGTTCGAGCGCCAGACGATGTGGACCGTGATCGGCGCGGCCGTGTTCGCCGTCGGGGCGCGCGTGAGCCTGCAACGGATCCGACGTCTCGCCGTTCCGCTCCTCGTCGCGACGACCGGACTTCTCGTCGTCGTGCTCGTCCCGCACCTCGGCAAGTCGGCCGGCGGGTCGAGCCGGTGGATCGGGTTCGGCCCGCTCACGTTGCAGCCGTCCGAGCTCATGAAGCTCGTGTACGCGATGTTCGCGGCCGACCTCGTCGCCCGCCGGGAGCACGCGCGCGACCACGCCCGCGAGCTCGTGCGGCCGCTCGGCATCGTGCTCGCGTTCCTCGCGATCCTCATCCTGAAGCAGCCCGACATGGGCACCGCGATCGTGCTCGTGTGCATGACGACCGCGATCTTGTTCGTCGCGGGCGTGCACCGGCGCCTGCTCGGCGCTTCGTTCGTCCTCGTGTCGGTCGTGGGCGGGGTGGTCGCGCTCGCCGCGCCGTACCGGCGCGCGCGCCTGCTGTCGTTCCTCAACCCCTTCGGCCACGCGTCGACGACCGGCTACCAGGTCGTCCAGTCCCTCGTGACCCTCGGCGCGGGGCACGTGACCGGCGCGGGCGTCGGGACCTCCCCCGCGATCTGGGGATGGCTCCCGAACGCGCAGACGGACTTCGTGTTCGCGGTCGTCGGCAACCAGCTCGGGCTCGTCGGCTCGGTGCTCGTGGTCGCGGCGTTCGCCTGCCTCGGATGGCTCGGCCTGCGCGTCGCGACCCGGGCCGAGGACCGCTTCTCGAGCCTGCTCGCGGCGACGATCACCTGCTGGGTCGTGTGCCAGGCGATGATCAACATCGGTGGCGTCGTCGGCGCGATGCCGGAGACCGGCATCCCGCTGCCGTTCCTCTCCGCGGGCGGGTCGTCGCTCGTCGTCCTCCTCGGCGCGATGGGGCTCCTCGTGAACGTGGCGCGGCGTCCTCGTGCCGCGCCGGGGGGCCGCAGGTGAGCGCCGCGCCCGGTCGCTGCGACGTCGTCGTGAGCGGCGGCGGCACCGCGGGGCACGTCCTTCCCGCGATCACGGTCGCGCGGGCGCTCGTCGACGCGGGGCACCCGGCGTCGTCCGTGCACTTCGTCGGCTCGGCGCGCGGGATGGAGGCGCACCTCGTCCCCGAGGCCGGGTTCACGGTGAGCCTCCTGCCCGGGCGCGGGATCGAGCGCGCGCTCACGGTCGCGAGCGCGCTCGCGGTCGCCGAGCTCGGCGTAGCGACCGTGCGGGCGCTCCTGCTCGTCGCGCGGCTCCGCCCGCGTGTCGTCGTGGCGGTCGCGGGCTACGCGTGCGTGCCGGCCGCCCTCGCCGCGGTCGTGCTCGGCATCCCCGTCGTCGTCGTGAACATCGACGCTGTCCCCGGCGCCGCGAACCGTCTCGTCGGACGGTTCGCCGCCGCGAGCGCCGTCGCGTGGCCCGGAAGCGGCCTTCCGCGCGCGATCGTCACCGGCCCGCCGGTCCGTCCGGAGGTGCGAGCGGTGGACCGGAGCCCCGAAGGCCGCGCCGCGGCGCGCGCCGCGCTCGGGCTGTCGCCCGACCGGTTCGTCGTGCTCGTGACGGGCGGTTCGCTCGGCGCCCGCTCGTTGAACGACGCCGCGCTCGAGGTCGCGTCGGACCTCGCGTCCGATGACCGGCTCACGATCTACCACGTCGCCGGTGCGCGGGACCACGAGCGCGTCGCGGCCGGCCGCGACGCGCTCGCGCTCGACCCCTCCGCCGGCATCGACTACCGCCTCGTCGGCTACGAAGGGGCGATGGCGACGGCGCTGTGTGCGGCCGACCTCGTGGTCGCCCGAGCGGGGGCCTCGACGCTCGCGGAGATCTGCGCGGTGGGGATCGCGTCGGTGCTCGTGCCGCTCCCCGGCGCGCCCTCCGACCACCAGCGGCGCAACGCCGAGATCCTCGCGGCCGCAGGCGCCGCGCTCGTCCTCGACGACGCGGCGCTTCGCGGGCAGGGCCTCACCCGGGTCGTGTCCGAGCTCGCCGCGGACCCCGGCCGCGTCGAGCGGATGGGCACCGCCGCGCACTCGCTCGGGCCGGGCGACGGGGCCGCACGGGTCGCCGCGGTCGTCGACGAGGTCGCCGGGCGCGCCCGGCGCCGCGGTCGGTCGCCCGCCGCGGGAGCGCGCCCTCGCGAGGCGCTGGAGCGTCCGGCGTGAGCGCGCTCGACCTGTCGGCGCCGCGGCGCGTCCACGTCGTCGGGATCGGCGGTGCCGGCATGAGCGCGATCGCGGCGGTGCTCGTCGCGATGGGCCACGAGGTCACCGGGAGCGACCTGAAAGGCGGCGTCGCGATCGACCGGCTCCGCTCGCTCGGCGTAGAGGTCACGATCGGCCACGGCGCGGCCAACGTGCCCGACGCGGACGCGCTCGCGTGCTCGACTGCGATCCCCGAGCACAACCCCGAGGTGCTCGAGGCGCGGCGCCGGCACGTGCCGGTCCTCTCTCGCGCGGACGCGCTCGCGGCGATCGCGGCGCTCCGCCGGTGCGTCGCGGTGTCGGGGACCCACGGCAAGACGACGACGAGCTCGATGCTCGCGCTCGTGCTCGTCGACGCGGCGATCCGCCCGTCGTTCCTCATCGGCGGCGACGTGAACCAGATCGGCACGAACGCCGTGTGGGACGCGGGGGAGTGGCTCGTCGTCGAGGCAGACGAGAGCGACGGGACGTTCCTCTCGCTCGCGCCCGAGATCGCGCTCGTCACGAGCATCGAGCCCGACCACCTCGACCACTACGGCTCGCTCGACGCGCTCGAGCGGGCGTTCTCGGCGTTCCTCGAGGGCGCGTCGACGGGCGCGATCGTGTGCGCGGACGACCCGGTCGCCGTGCGTCTCGCCCCCCCGGGGGCCCTCACGTACGGCTTCTCGCCGTCCGCGCACTTCCGGATCACCGGCCTCGCGGGTGGCCGGAGCGACGTGTCGTTCTCGCTCGCACGCGGAGCGGAGCACCTCGGGGAGCTCGCGCTCCCGGTCCCCGGCGCGCACAACGCCGCCAACGCAGCGGGCGCGGTCGCGGCCGCGTCCCTCGTCGGGGTGGGCTTCGACGTCGCGCAGCGCGCCCTCGCCCGCTTCGGCGGCGTCGCGCGACGCTTCGAGTTCCGGGGCGAGGCGCGCGGGGTGAGCTTCGTCGACGACTACGCGCACCTGCCCGGAGAGATCGCCGCGACGCTCGCCGCGGCGAGGCGCGGCGGCTGGCGGCGGATCGTCTGCGTGTTCCAGCCGCACCGGTACTCGAGGGTCTCAGCGCTCGCACGCGACTTCGCGGACGCGTTCGTCGACGCCGACGTCGTCGTGCTCGCGGGCGTCTACCCGGCGGGGGAGGCGCCCCGGCCCGGCGTCTCGTCGAAGCTCGTCCTCGACGCGCTCCTCGACGCGCACCCCTCGACGCGTGCCGCGTACCTCCCCGAGCGGGCCGAGCTGCTCGCGTACCTACGGCGGACGCTCGAGCCCGGCGACTGCTGCCTCACGCTCGGGGCCGGTGACCTCACGACGCTGCCCGACGAGCTCATCGCCGAGCTGTCGTGAACGGCGCCGGAATCGACGCGCGCGCCCGCGCCGTCCACGCGGCCGAGCTGCTCGGCGAGCTCGCCAGGCGCGACGAGCCGCTCGGCGCGCGCACGACCTACCGCGCCGGGGGGAACGCCGCGCTGCTCGTCGTCGCGACCGGCGAGGGCGTGCTGCACGCGGTGTCGGACGTCGTCGCGAGGAGCGGGGTGGACGTCCTCGTGGTCGGGTGCGGGTCGAACCTCCTCGTCCCGGACCGGGGCTACCCGGGGCTCGCGCTCGTGCTCGCCGGACCGCTCGAGCGCCTCGACGTCGACGTCCCCCGCGGCGAGCTCGTGGCGGGCGGGGCAGTCCCGTACCCGGTGCTCGCGCGCAGGAGTGCCGCCGCGGGCCTGCGCGGCATGGAGTGGGCCGTGGGCATCCCGGGCTCGGTCGGCGGGGCCGTCTCGATGAACGCGGGCGGCCACGGCGCCGCGACCGCGGATCGGCTCGTCGGGGCGCGTCTGTTCGACCTGCGGACCGGGGCCTCGCGCACCGCGGGACCCGGCGACCTCGCGCTCGCCTACCGCAGCTCGAACGTGGCCGCGGGCGAGGTCGTCGTCGAGGCGGTCTTCGCGTGCGAGATCGGCGACCCGGCGGACGCGACCGACGAGGTCGCGTCGATCGTCCGCTGGCGGCGTGCGCACCAGCCGGGAGGGCGCAACGCGGGATCGGTGTTCACGAACCCGCCGGGCGACTCCGCCGGCCGCCTGGTCGAGCTCGCGGGCATGAAGGGTGCGCGGGTCCGATCCGCGCAGGTCTCGACGAAGCACGCGAACTTCATCCAGCTCGACGCGGGGGGTGCCGCGGACGACGTGCTCGAGCTCGTCGAGGTCGTGCGCGCCGCAGTCGCGGCGCGCACCGGCGTGGAGCTCGCGACGGAGCTGCGCGTCGCGGGGCGGGACCGGTGACCGCGGTGGACGAGCGCCCGGCGCCGGCCGGGGAGCGGGCCGCCGCCCGCCGTGACCCGCGCATGCGGGCGCGCGCGGTCGAGGTCGCGCGCGCGGCGGGCCGGCGGAGGCTCCGCCGGGTCCTCGCGCTCCTCGCGGCCGGCGCGCTCGTCGCGCTCGGCGTCGCAGTCGTGCACTCGCCGCTGCTCGCCGCCCGCGACGTGACGGTGGTCGGCGCCGTGCACACGCCCCGCTCGGAGGTGCTCGCGGTCACGGGGCTCTGGCGCCGGCCACCGCTCGTCGACGTCGGCGACGCGGCCGACGCAGCCGCGCTCGAGCGCCTGCCCTGGGTCGCGCGGGCGACGGTCACGCGCCACCTCCCGTCGTCGGTCCGGATCGTGATCGTCGAGCGTCACCCGATCGCCGAGGTCGCGGCGGGCGCGGGGTCGTACGCGCTCGTCGACGGCTCGGGACGGGTGCTCGAGTACACGGCGACGCGCGTTACCCGTCTCGCGCTCGTCGCCGGCGTCGCGCACGTGCCGGCACCGGGCGGCGTCCTCGGCGCGCGCGAGGCCCCTGCGCTCGCCGCGGCCGGAGCCGTCCCCGTGTCGCTGCTCCCGAAGGTCGTGTCGGTCTCGCTCGCCCACGGGGGGGACGTCGTCCTCGGCCTCACCGGTGGCGTGCTCGTCGAGCTCGGATCGGCCAGCGAACTGCGTCAGAAGATGGTCTCGCTCGCGACCGTGCTCGCCCGGGCGCCCTTGTCCGGAGTGCGCACGATCGACGTCCGCGTCCCCGCCGATCCGCTCTTGACCACCTGAGGACCTGGCCCTATCGTTCGTGGCGTTCCGGTCGCTTAGGTGCTCCAGCAGCCCGCTCTGGAGCTCGGGAGTCAGGTGCGAACGGTGCGTCGAGCCAGCCCCGGACCAGTCGGTCCGGCTGTCGGCAGGGACGTCGGCAGCGCATTCTCGGGCGAGGACTCCGCCGGTGGCGGTGGCGGAGCTGGTGCCCACCAAGCTCTAGGTAGGGAGGCGGGGCCGATATGAGCGGCGCATCGCAGAGCTTCATCGCAGTGATCAAGGTCGTCGGGGTCGGGGGCGCCGGCGTGAACGCGGTCAACCGCATGATCGACGCGGGGCTGCGCGGCGTGGAGTTCATCGCGGTGAACACCGACGCGCAGGCGCTCTTGATGAGCGAGGCGGACATCAAGCTCGACATCGGTCGCCAGCTCACCCGCGGGCTCGGGGCCGGGAGCGACCCCGAGGTCGGGCGCGCGGCCGCGGACGAGCACCTCGAGGAGATCGAGGAGGTCCTGAAGGGCGCGGACATGGTGTTCATCACCGCCGGCAAGGGCGGCGGGACCGGGACCGGTGCGGCTCCGGTGATCGCCGACGTCGCGCGCCGCCTCGGCGCGCTCACGATCGGGGTCGTCACGCGGCCGTTCGCCTTCGAGGGCCGCCGCCGGTCGGTGCAGGCCGAGCAGGGGATCCAGCGGCTGAAGGAAGCCGTCGACACCTTGATCATCATCCCGAACGAGCGGCTCCTGTCGCTCGCGGACGCGAAGACCTCGATGGTCGACGCGTTCAAGATGGCCGACGAGGTCCTGCTCCAGGGCGTGCAGGGGATCACGGACCTCATCAACGTGCCCGGGCTCATCAACACCGACTTCGCAGACGTGAAGATGGTCATGAGCAACGCGGGGACCGCGATCATGGGCATCGGGAGCGCGTCGGGCGAGGGACGGGGCGTGAACGCCGCGAAGCACGCGATCACGAGCCCGTTGCTCGAGGCCTCGATCGAAGGCGCGCGCGGGATCCTGCTCAACATCGCGGGCGGGCCGAACCTCGGGCTGTTCGAGGTGAACGAGGCGGCCGAGGCGATCCACGCGGTCGCCCACCCGGACGCGAACATCATCTTCGGGAGCGTGATCGACGAGGCGCTCGGCGACTCGGTGCGCGTCACGGTGATCGCCGCCGGCTTCGACCGCTGGGACGACCGGCCCGCGGCGCAGGCGGCGGGCACGGCACCCGACGGCCCGGCCGCGGACGCCCGGCGGACCAACGGAGCGGTCGACGTCTTCGCTGTCGGCGGCGACGACATCGATCTCGGCGACGACGACTTCGACGTCCCGTCGTTCCTCAAGTAGCGCGGGTCGAGGGACCTCGGCCGCGCTGGAGGGCGCCGGCGCGCGGGTGAGCGTGACGACGCGGCGCGACGGGGACGCGCGCCCGGCCGAGTGGACGGCGGCGCCGCCGTCGCCGGGCGGCACCGGGCGCCCGTGGGCCGCGTCGCTCGCGTGGACCTTCGTCCGCCAGGTGCACGGCAATCGCGTCGCGGTCGTGGACGCGCCCGCCGGCCCGATCGAGCTCGACGCCGACGCGCTCGTGAGCGGGGCCGCCGCGACGCCGCTAGCGGTCCTCGGCGCGGACTGCGCGCTCGTCGGGCTCGCGAGCCCGCAGGGCCCGGTCGGCGCCGTCCACGCCGGCTGGCGGGGCGCCCTCGCGGGCGTGCTCGAGCGCACGGTCGACGCGATGCGCGCGCTCGGCGCGTCCGAGATCGTCGCGGTGCTCGGGCCGTGCATCCACGCGGAGTGCTACGAGTTCGGCGAGCGCGAGCTCGATCGCGTGGCCGGCCGCTACGGCGACTCGGTCCGCTCGACGACCGCGGGCGGCCGCCCCGCGCTCGACCTCCCGATGCTCGTCGAGCGCTCGCTCGAGCGCGCGGGAGTGGCGCCGCCCGAGCAGATCGCGGGCTGCACGGCCTGCGACGACCGCTGGTACTCGCACCGCGCGCGCGGTGACCGCGAGCGCCACGCGCTTGTGGTCTGGCGCGAGGAGCGTGCGCGCCCGTGAGCGCGTCCGAGCCCGTCGACGCGGCGGTCGCCGTTCGCCTCGAGCAGGTCCGGCGGCGAATCGACGCGGCGGGCGGCGACCGGGAGCTCGTCCGGATCGTCGCGGTGACGAAGGGGTTCGGCCCGCCCGCCGCGCTCGCGGCGCTCGCCGCCGGGGTCGCGGACCTCGGCGAGAACTACGCGGACGAGCTCGTCGCGAAGGCGGCGGCGCTCGCGGCTACGCCTGGCGCCGTCCCGCGCTGGCACTTCCTCGGCTCGATCCAGCGGAACAAGGTTGCCCGCCTCGCTCCGCACGTCGCGCTCTGGCAGGGCGTGGACCGCCTCGAGGAGGGTGTCGCGATCGCCCGCCACGCGCCGGGCGCGTCCGTGCTCGTCGAGGTCGACACCGCGGGGGTCGCCGGGCGGGGCGGAACGGACCCTGCGGACGTGCCACGGCTCGTGTCCGACCTCGCGTCGCTCGGGCTCGACGTGCGCGGCCTGATGACCGTCGCGCCGCCGATGGCCGCGGGGAGCGAGGTGGTCGGCGGGGCGTTCGACCTCGTCGCGGGGTTGCGCGCCGAGCTGGGCCTCGCCGAGGCGTCGATGGGGATGACCGACGACCTCGAGCTCGCGGTGCGCCACGGCGCGACGACCGTGCGCGTCGGCCGCGCGCTGTTCGGTCCGCGACCGATGGCGCCGCCGGTGCCACAATAGAGTGCTCCGAGGAAGGTGGTCATGGCGACGTTCATAGACAGGGCACTCACATACCTCGGCCTCAAGGACGTGGAGGACGAGGAGCTGTACGCGTACGAGCACGAGGAAGTCGCGGATCACGCCGCCCAGCGGTTCTCGAGCACCGTGTACCCCGACGCCGACTACGACGAGCCGGCGGAGCGCAGCGCGCACGCGAGCACGCTGCGTCCCCTCGTGAGCGCGACACGCGAGCCCGTGACCGCCGCCCAGGCCGCGGTCGTGCGGCCGCTCGTGCCGTCGCGCAACGGCAGTGCCAAGGTGCACGTCGTCGCCCCGTCGCGGTTCCCCGACGCGCAGGAGATCGGCGACCTTGTGAAGCAGAGCCACCCGGTGATCGTGAACCTCCAGCTCTCTGAGCGGGACCTCGCACGCCGGATGATCGACTTCTGCTCGGGGCTCACCTACGCGCTCGGCGGCTCGATGGAGCGCGTCGCGGACCAGGTGTTCCTGCTCACGCCCTCGAACGTCGAGGTCTCGGCCGAGGAGCGCATGCGACTGCAGGAGCGTGGGCTGTTCCGGTCCTGAGCCCGTCGGGCGAAGTGCCGGCACGCGGGCGCGTCGGCGGGGGGCGCTAGATGGTCGTGCGGGTAATCGTCGACGTCATCCAGCTCTACATCGTGCTGCTGTTCGCACGGCTCGTCATGTCCTGGTTCCCGATCGACCCGTGGTCGCGGCTCGCGAAGCTCGTCCGGGCGCTCGCGCGGATCACCGACCCCGTGCTCACGCCGATCCGGCGCATCATGCCGCCGCTGCGGTTCGGGGCGACCGCGATCGACCTCTCGCCGATCGTGCTGTTCTTCGCGCTCGAGATCGTCCTCAGCATCCTGCAGTTCCACTGAGCCGCGCGCGCCGGGCGCGGCGCAGGTATCCACGGATTCCGGGACACCCCGGGGTACGATCGGGCCATGGACATCTCCGGGAAGATCCTTCGCGAAGTGGAGTTCCGCGACCGACTTCGCGGCTACGACACCGACGAGGTCGACGAGTTCCTCGAGAAGGTCGCGATCGCGGTCGACGAGATGCAGGCGGAGCTCGCCCGGCTGTCGGCTCGCGCGCCCGTGGCCCAGCCGGCCGAGAGCGCGCCCGTGTTCGACGACGACAGCATCCGGCGCACGCTCGTGCTCGCGCAGCGCACCGCGGACCTCGCCGTGAGCGAGGCCCGCGAGGAGGCGGATCGCATCCTCGAAGCCGCTCGGGCGCAGGCCGAGGCCGTCGTCTCCCAGGCGCACGAGGCGGTGGGGCGCCTCCGGGACGACGCCGAGCAGGAGGTGCACGAGCGCGTCGGCCGGCTCGAGGCCGACCGCGAGCGCCTCGAGCGCGAGGCGGGGGCGCTCGCGGCTCTGCTCGACGGCGAGCGGGCAAGGCTCACCGAGAGCCTCGGCGCGGCCCTCCGCTTCGTCGAGGAGTCGTTCGGCGTGCCCGGCGAGCTCGCGCGCGCGGCGGGTGCGCGGCGCCAGGTCGAGCCCGCGAGCGCGACCGGCCCGGTCGAGCTCGTGCCGGGCGCGGGCGCGGGCGCGTCCGGCACGAGCGCACGAGAGGACGAGCCGCGTCGTGACGGCGGCGGCGGCGACGCGCCGGTGCACGCTCCGGTCGCCACGCCGCCCGCCTACGAGCTGCCGGACGTCGAGGCCGAGATCGACGCGGACGCGGCGCTCGCGATCCGTCCGGCGGAACTGACCGAGCCCGCGCGGCACACGGGTGGCCCGTCGCCGGTCGACTGGTCGCCTCCTCCGAGCATGTCGTCGGTTCCCGCGCTCGACGCGGACGAGGCGCTCTGGGCACGGTGGGCGGCGGGAGGCTCGATCGACTCGCCGGCGCCCCGCGACGCCCCGGAGGTCGACAACATGGTGCGCTTCGACCGGTTCCCGGGAGGGCGCCCCGCGTCCTGAGCGACCCCGCCCCGGTCAGCCCGCTGCGGTCTCGGCGACCGGTCGCAGGAACACCCCGACGTCGCCGAGGTCCTCGGTGTGCGTGCGGCTCCCGTGCCAGCTAGCCCCCGCGGGCGCCTCGGTGCCTCGCGGCGCGATCCGGACCGAGCTCGCGAGGGTCTGCGCGGCGACCTCGCGCCTCCACGCTCCCGAGGGGTCGTCCCCCCCGGACCCGGGCACCCACGCTGAGAGAAGGCGCTCGGCGTCCGGCGCGAGGGCGACGACGAGCTCGATCCGGTCCGCGACGTGCAGGCCGGCGTCCTTGCGGAGCTGCTGGACGACGCGCACGAGGTCGCGCGCGGCACCCTCGGCCTCGAGCTCGGGCGTGAGCGCGAGGTCGAGGACGACGACCCCGGCGTCGCCCGGCAGGACGCGCCCCGAGTCGGCGTCGAGCGGGCGGAGGCGCAGCGCGTACTCGCCCGCGTCGAGGTGGACGCCGGCGACCTCGACGCCGTCGCCGCTCACGGTCCACTCGCCGCGCCGGACCGCCCCGATCACGTCCTGGGTCCGCGCGCCGAGGCGCGGTCCGAGCGCCGCCGGCACGACCGTGAGCTCGCTCGAGGCGTACGCCGAGACGTCGTCGACGAGCACGACCTCGCGGACGTTCACCTCGTCGGCGACGAGGTCGGCGAGGTCGCGAAGGCCCGGCGCTCCGGGTGCGGCGAACACGAGCCGGGCGAGCGGCAGCCGCGAGCGCAGGCCCTGAGACTTGCGGATCGAGTGCGCGGCGGAGCAGAGCGCGCGGACGAGGTCCATGCGCTCGACGAGCTCGTCGTCGAAGGGGAGCGACTCGGCGTCCGGCCAGTCCGCGAGGTGCACGCTCTCCTCGCCGGTGAGGTCGCGGTAGACGCTCTCCGCGAGGAACGGGAGCAGCGGCGCGACGAGCCTGCACAGCACCGCGAGCGCGGTGTGCAACGTGTCGTAGGCGTCGTGCTTGTCCGCGTCCGCGTCCGCGTCTGCGTCCGGGTCCGACGGAGCGGCCGCGGCGCGCGACGCGCTCGCGCGCCAGAAGCGCCCCCGGCTGCGCCGCACGTACCAGTTGGTCAGCGCGTCGAGGTACTCGGCGACGACCGCGGTCGCGGCGGGAAGGTCGTACGCGTCGAAGGCCGCGGTCGCGCGCGTTGCGAGGACGCGCGTCTTCGCGAGGAGGTACCGGTCGAGCAGGCCCTCCTGGTCCGTGCGGACGCGCCCCGTGATCTTGTCGGAGCGGCCGTAGAGCGAGAGGAAGTACCAGCTGTTCCAGATCGGGTTGAGCACCTGGCGCACCGGCTCGCCGAACGCCCGCTCGGACACGACGACGTCCTGGCCGCGGAGCACGGCCGACGAGCAGAAGTACCAGCGCATCGCGTCGGCGCCCTCGCGCGCGAAGACGTCCTCGGGGTCCGGGTAGTTCTTCAGGCGCTTCGAGAGCTTGCGCCCGTCCTCGCCGAGCACGACGCCGTGCGCGATGCAGTGAGAGAACGCGGGACGGTCGAACAGCGCCGTCGCGAGCACGTGGAGCGTGTAGAACCACCCGCGGGTCTGGCCCACGTACTCGCAGATGAAGTCCGCGGGGAAGTGCGCCTCGAACCGCTCGACCTCCTCGAACGGGTAGTGGAGCTGCGCGAAGGGCATCGACCCCGACTCGAACCAGCAGTCGAGCACGTCGCTCACGCGCCGCATCGTCGACGCGCCCGAGGGGTCGTCGGGGTTCGGGCGGGTGAGCTCGTCGATCGCCGGCCGGTGCAGGTCGGCCGGGCGCACGCCGAAGTCCCGCTCGAGCTCGTCGATGCTGCCGTAGACGTCGGTGCGAGGGTAGGCGGGGTCGTCGCTGCGCCAGATCGGGATCGGCGCCCCCCAGAACCGGTTGCGCGAGATCGCCCAGTCGCGCGCGCCTTCGAGCCAGTGGCCGAACGCGCCGTCGCGCACGTGCGGCGGCACCCAGTCGATCTCGCGGTTCAGCTCCACCATGCGCTGCTTCACCGCGGTCACGTTCACGAAGAACGAGCTCACCGCGCGGTAGATGAGCGGCGTGTCGGTGCGCCAGCAGTGCGGGTAGCTGTGCGTGTACTGCTCGTGGCGGACGAGGGCGCCGATGCGCTCGAGCTTCTCGACGATCCGCTCGTTTGCTACGAACACCTGGAGGCCCTCGAGGTCGGGCACGCTCGCGTCGAAGCGCCCGCGGTCGTCGACCGGGCGGACGACCGCGATCTCGTGCTCCTCGCACAGGCGCTGGTCGTCCTCGCCGAACGCGGGCGCCATGTGGACGATGCCGGTGCCCTCGTCGGTCGTGACGAAGTCGCCCGCGAGCACGACGAACGCGTGCGGCGTCGACGCGAAGTAGTCGAACAGCGGCCGGTACGCGCGCCCGACCAGCCGGGAGCCCGGGAACGTCGCGACGACCGGTGCGTCGCCGAGCTCCTCGGCGTAGGCCGCGAGGCGTTCGGAGCTCACGACGAGGTGCTCGCCGTCGCGTGCGACGACCGAGTACTCGAGGTCCCCGCCGAGCGCGAGCGCGAGGTTCGAAGGGAGCGTCCAGGGCGTCGTCGTCCAGACGAGCAGCCGGAGGGGCCCACCGAGCACCGACCCCGGGGCGTCGCCTCGCGCGCGGGTCTCCTCGTCGTCCTCGGGGAACAGGTCGAACGCGACAGTGACCGCGGGGTCGACGCGCTCGCGGTACGCGTCGTCCTGGCGGGTCTCGAAGTTCGAAAGCGGCGTCTCGCACTCCCAGCAGTAGGGGAGCACCTTGTAGCCCTCGTAGACGAGACCGCGGTCGTGGAGCGCCTTGAACGCCCAGAGGACGCTCTCCATGTAGCTCGCGTCCATCGTCTTGTAGCCGTGCTCGAAGTCGACCCAACGGCCCTGCCGGGTCACGTAGCGCTCCCAGGCCTTCGTGTAGCGCAGGACCGAGGTCTTGCACGCGTCGTTGAAGCGCTCGACGCCGAAGTCCGTGATGTGCGCGCGCCCGGAGACCCCGAGCTCCTTCTCGGCCTCGGTCTCCGCCGGCAGCCCGTGGCAGTCCCAGCCGAACCGGCGCTCCACGCGGTAGCCGCGCATCGTCTTGTAGCGGGGGATCGCGTCCTTCACGAAGCCCGTGAGCAGGTGCCCGTAGTGCGGCAACCCGTTCGCGAACGGCGGCCCGTCGTAGACCACGAGCTCGGTCGCGCCGGATCGTCGCCGCACCGACTCGCGGAACGTGTCGTCGCGCTCCCACAGGTCGAGGATCGCCTCCTCCATCGCGGGGTAGTCGGGCTGGGCGCCGACCTCCGGGTACGGGTCCTCACGGTGCGGGTGCGACATGGCCCTACAGTATGCGGGCATGACCGACGACCTGTTCGAGGTGGAGGAGCCGCCGCCCGGGGCGGCGGCGGGCGACGGTCGGCACACGATCGTGCTCCGCCTGCACGTCCAGCCGGGCGCGGGGCGCGCGGCGGTCGCCGGGCGCCACGGCGACGCGCTCCACGTGCGCGTCGCGCCGCCACCGGCGGACGGGCGGGCGAACTCCGCGGCGGCCGCCCTCGTCGCCGACCTCCTCGACGTCGCACCGTCGGCGGTCGAGTTCGTCTCCGGGCACAAGAGCCGGGCGAAGCGCGTCCGGGTGGCCGGGGTCGCCCTCGAGGTCGCCCGTGCGGCGATCGCGGGCGCGATCGACCGGTCGCAGGTGGCGTCGGGGCGCACGCGCGCGTCGGGCGGGCGTCCGGGCCGCTAGAACGTCACGGGACGGGCCGCGATCGGCCCGCCGACGGTGCCGCGATCGAGTGGGAGCGGTGCCCCGCGGGACCGGCGCACGTGCGGTGACCGGGGAGTTGTCGACGGCTGCGCGGTGATCGGATATGGTCGGGCGCTCGCCCCGAGAGGAGATGCTGAGCACGATGCCTCGCACCACCACCTCTGCCGCAGCGGCGCCAGCGCCCGCGGGCTCCGGTCGGGCCGTGGCGGCGTCCGCCGAACCTGCGGCGAAGTCGTCCGCCGCCACGCGCTCGACGCCGAAGCGCACCGTGCCGGACGCCGCGGCGAAGCCCGCGCCGCCGACGGGACCGGCGACGAACGGCGCGGCGAGAGGCGCTGCGCCGCGTGCCGCGGCCAAGGCCG
>DAHUXW010000166.1 GCA_027306925.1 Acidimicrobiaceae bacterium
GGCGCGCTCGCGATCGGCGGCGAGGGCGTCGCACGCGTCGAGCCCCGCGCCCGGCTCGTGACCGGCCGCACGGCGCGCTTCGCGCTCGACCCCGGCCGGCTCCACTTCTTCGACCCGGCGACGGGCGAGGCGGTCCGCTAGCCGGTGGCGGGGTCGGCTCCACTCGGCGGCGTGCCCGGCGCCGTATCCGGCTCGCCCCGCTCGCGACGGCTCCGGCGCCGGTGCGCGCGGTGACGGCCTTCGATCCGGCGCGCATCGACGCCGGGATCCGCGCGCACCTCCCGGAGCTCACGACCGTCGAGCTGTCCGACCTCGCCCGGGTCCGCGCGGACACCGTCGCGACCGAGCTCGCGTGGGACCCGGCGGTGCGGGTCAGCTCGGTCGCCGTGCCCGGCCCGGGCGCCGCCCCCCCGGTGCGGGTCCAGGTCTACGACGGCCGGGTCGGCGACGGCGACACGGGTGCGGTTCTCCACCTCCACGGAGGCGCCTTCGTCTCGGGATCGCCGGACTTCGAGCACGACCGGTCCACCTATCTCGCGCGCGGCGCACGGTGCCTCGTCGCGAGCGTCGACTACCGTCTCGCCCCCGAGCACCGGTATCCGGCCGGGCTCGACGACTGCGCCGCGGCGTTCGACTGGCTCGTCGAGGGTGCCGGTGGGCTCGGCGTCGACGCGCGGCGGATCGGTGTCGCCGGAAGCAGCGCCGGCGGCTGCCTGGCGGCCGCGCTCGCGCAGCGCGGCCGCGACGGGGTGGGACCGGCCGCCGCATTCCAGCTCCTCGTCTACCCGGCGACGGACTGGCGGTGCGCCACGGCCTCGATGTGGCGCTACGGGGACGTGCCCGGGTTCTGCGGGCGCAACGCTGCGCAGATGTGGTCGCTGTACCTTCCCGACGGTGCCGCGCCGGACCCGTACGCGTCGCCCGTGCTCGCGCCCGACCTCTCCGGTCTCCCGCCCGCGTACGTGAGCGTCGCGGAGCTCGACCCGCTGCGCGACGAGGGCATCGAGTACGCGCGCCGACTGATCGACGCGGACGTGCCGGTCGAGCTGCGCGTGTTCCCGGGGGTGTGGCACGGCTTCGATCTCGTCGCGCCGTGCAGCGGCGCGGCCGAGCGGTTCCGCGACGCGGAGATCGGGTCGCTGCGGCGCTTTCTCGGGCTGCCGTAGCCGGTCAGGCCGCGCGACCAGGCGTCGCGACGGGGGCGGGCGTCACCGCCGAGAGCGCCGGTCGCTGCCACGTCCACGACGGGTCAGGTCCACCACGGTGGAACGCCGGACCGGTGGCCGCGACCGTCACTACTCGCTGCGACGTCCGCACCTCGAGGGTTGCAGCTCAGGTAGTCCCGCCCCGCTCCGACCCTTCCGACTCGGCGCTGACCACGGGCTGGCGGACGGGCGTCGAGGCCGCGCTCGCGTCCACGTCGATGGTTCGTGGCGCGTGTGCAGCCCGGAGCGGCGCACGCAAGTGGAGCACGCCGTTGTCGATGCTGGCGCGCAGGTCCTCGAGCTGCCAGTTGCCGGGGAAGACGAGTCGCCGCTCGAACACGCCGTGCACTCGACCGCGTTCGATCACCGTGATGTCCGCCGCGGGCAGCTCCCGCGACGTCGAGATCGTGAGGCACTGGTTCTCCAGCGAGAGGTTGATCGCCGAAGGGTCCACCCCGGGGACGTCGAAGTCGATGCACAGATCGTCACCCAGGCGGTACACGTCGTAGGCGAGTGGCGCCTCGGTGCCGATCTGTTCCGACAGGTCTGCGAAGGGCGCCACCGGCAGGGGCCGCATCTCGCCGACCGGATCGAACCGCCGTGTCGTCATCGCTCGCTCCTCTGTGCCTCGCCGAGCCGTCGCCGTGCCACCCCTCGCGAGCACGATTTTCCCACATGGAGAACTGAGATGCGCTGCGCCGTCGAGAGCCGGCGCGAAAGGCCAGAGGCGGGCACGCGGGCCCGGGTCGTCCGGACGGTCGGGTTGCGTCACGGCGATCGTGCGGGTGCTCGGTCGCCACCTGGACCCACGGACCGCACCCGTAGACGCGGGACGATCCAGTCGGCGTTCGGCCGAGCACACGCGTGGAGAACAGCGAGGCGTTCACGCTCGGAGGAGAGGAAGCGCTCCTACCGCCCCCTCGGGCGCGAGCCCGTCGAGCTCGTGCTCGAGAGCGCCCGGCATGCGAGCGCGCGGGGCGCTTCCCGGGCGTCGAGCCGTCGATCGAGGGTGGGACGAGCGGCTGACGGTGCCGGTCGTGGTGGCGCCAGGTCGTGTCGCACCCACCGGGGATCGGACGATCCACCGCCTCGATCGGCCGGACATCGCCGGTGACGAGCTGTTCGTCGACGCGTCTGCTGCCCATCGCGCACGTCGTGCGTCCCAGCGCCGAGAACGCGAACCGGCGCGGCCGGCGACCCACGCTCCTACGGGATGCGCAGGTCGTGGTGCTCGGACGCGGACTGCCGGTCCATGTCCGTCAGGTCGGCCTCGCGCACGGGCACGACGAGCGTCCAGTGCCTGCCGACGGGGCAGTGCTGGAGCCGCATCCACCGGATCGGCTCGAACCGGAGAGCCTTCAGCGACGCGCCGGGGAGCCAGATCGTCGTGAACACGTGGCCGCGTCGACAGCGCACCACCGTGTGCGTGCCGATCGCGAATCCGCGTCGCCGCATCACGATCGTCTCGACGCTGAGGAGCGCGAGACCCGCGAGCAGGACGCTTCGCCGACGCGGGGTCACAACTTCACGATACGGCGCCGCGTCGCCTGGCGCAGGACACCGGTACGCGCGCGACGCGGCAGGAACGCGCGCGTGGCGCCGGGTGAGCCGCGCCGGTCCGGTCCCGATGTGCGATCATCGCAACGGTGTCGATGCACGTCGACCCGATGCGCCGTGGTACCGAGCGAGACGGAGCAGCGCCGGGAGGAGGGTCGCGTGCCCGCTGTCGTGGTCGAGCACCTTGCGAAGAGCTACGAGGGCAACCAAGCCGTCGAGGACGTGACGTTCGAAGTGGCCGAGGGAGAGGTCTTCGCGCTGCTCGGGCCGAACGGCGCCGGGAAGACCACGGTCATCGAGATCCTCGAGGGGTTCCGGCGGCGCGAACGCGGCCGCGTCGAGGTGCTCGGGTACGACCCCGCGAACCACGGGACCAGCCGAGAGCTGCGCGAGCAAATGGGCGTCGTGCTCCAGGAGCTCGCGGTCGAGCCGTTCCTGTCGGTCCGCCAGGCGCTCACCCGCAACGCCGGGTACTACCCGAATCCGCGACCGGTGGACGAGGTGCTCGAGCTCGTCGGGCTCTCGGAGAAGTCGGACGACCGCGTGAAGTCGCTGTCCGGTGGTCAGCAGCGCCGTTTGGACCTGGGGCTCGGCATCGTCGGCAATCCCCGCCTTCTCTTCCTCGACGAGCCCACCACGGGGTTCGACCCGTCGGCGCGGCGCGGGGCCTGGGAGGTGGTCCGGGCGCTGACCGGGGGCGGGACGACCGTGGTCCTCACGACGCACTACATGGACGAGGCCGAAGCGCTCGCGGATCGGGTCGCGGTGATCAACGCCGGTCACATCGTCGCCCAGGGCGCCCCCGGCTCGCTCGGGGGACGCGACGTGGGCGAGGCGAGCATCCGCTTCCGGCTCTCCGGGACGGCCGGCGCCCCCCCGCTCCCCGTCGCCGCTCGCGTCTCGGGCGGCGGCGCCTACGAGATCAAGACGGGCCGGGAGGTCGAGGTCCTCGCGGCGCTCACAAGCTGGGCGCTGCGCGAGCAGGTGGACGTCGTCGGTCTGACCGTGGAGCGGCTCACCCTCGAGGACGTCTACCTGAGACTGACCGGCCACGCGCCGGACGCCGGGGACCCGTCGGGCGCGGCGGAGCGCGAGTGACCAGCGGTCCCGCCACCGGAGGCCGCACGCGCGCGATGGGCGACGTCGTGCTGACGGCCCGCCAGGTCTACTACGAGCAGCTCAACTTCTGGCTGAACCCGATCGGCGCGGTCTTCACCGTCGGGTTCTCCGTGATCTTCCTCCTCCTCGTCGGGTCGAGCGCGGGGCACCAGCGCAGCAGCACCCTCGGTGGCGGGCTGCTTATCTCCTACTACGTCCCCGGCTTCATCGCGTACGGCGTGATGGCCGCCTGCTTCAACTCCTTGACCATCAACCTGGTCGTGCGGCGGGAGATGGGCCTGTTGAAGCGCGTCCGACTCTCGCCGTTGCCCGCCTGGGCGATGATGGCCGCCGTCTCCGCGAACGCGCTGATCATCTCGGCCGTCCAGGTGGTTCTCGTGCTGCTCATCGGGCGCTTCGGGTACGGCGTGCCGTTTCCGCACAACCTCCTCGCGCTGGTCGTGGTGCTCGTCGTCGGCGCCGCCTCGTTCACCGCGCTTGGCCTCGGGACGAGCACCCTTGTCCCGAACCAGGAAGCCGGGGCACCGATCACGAGCGTGGTGTTCTTCGTCCTTCTCTTCCTGTCCGGACTCTGGTTTCCGCTCGCGGCGAGCTCCGGGCTCGCGAAGTTCTCGTCCTACCTTCCCGTGCGGCACATGATCGTCGCCGTGTACGACGCGTCGATCACCCAGAAGGGAGTGTCGAGCTGGCCGTGGCACGACCTCGTCGTCATGGCGGCATGGGGTGTCGTGGCTGCCGCCGTCGCCGCGCGACGGTGGAGCTGGGCACCGCGCCAGGCGCGGAGCGGGCGTGGGCGGATGCTCTCCGGCGCCGGCGCAGCGGGCCGCCGGCGCTCCCAGTGAGGAGACGCGGCGATCGGCGGGCGTCCTCGGCGGACCCTCGCCGACGGCGCGGGCCCGGACCGGTGATGGCAGTACGAGACCGAAGGGAGGCCCGATGCCGCGAGTGAGCACCTACCTGAACTTCATGGGCGACACGGAGGAGGCGTTCAACTTCTACAGGTCCGTGTTCGGCACCGAATTCCTCACGCCGATCCACCGGATGGGCGACGTGCCCACCGCTCCCGGTCAGCCCGCGCTGAGCGAGGCCGAGCAGCAGATGGTCATGCACGTCGAGCTCCCGATCGTGGCGGGCCACGTGATCATGGGAACCGACATGCTCGAGTCGCTCGGCCACGTGCGTCGCCTCGGGAACTCCATGACCATCAACCTCGAGCTCGAGGACCGCGCCGAGACCGAGCGGCTGTTCGGGCTCCTGTCGCAGGGCGGGAGCGACCAGTTCGGCCTCATGGACATGCCCTGGGGCGCGTACTGGGGGACGTGTGCGGACCGCTTCGGGACCCGGTGGATGTTCAACTGCCCGAGCCACCCGGCCGGGTAGACACGACGGCGCGTCGTCGCTCGCGGGCACCGTAGCCGCGCGGACCCGTCCGTGCGGAGAGCTACAGGTCGCTCGCCCAGTAGTTCGGCGCGTCGACGACGCCCGTGAGGTCGTGAGGGTGGCTCTCTCGCATGGCCTGCGGCGAGACCCGGATGAACTGCGCCTGCTCCCGGAGCTGTGCGACGGTCCGAGTCCCGCTGTAGCCCATCGCCTGGCGAAGACCTCCGACCAGCTGGTGGACGACCTCGTTGAGCGGGCCGCGATAGGGCACGTTGCCCTCGACCCCTTCAGGGATGACCTTCTCGGCCTCGCTCACGTGCTCCTGCGCGTACCGGTCCTTCGAGAACGAGCGCGCCGCCATCGCCCCGAGGCTCCCCATGCCCCGGTAGCGCTTCATCGGGCGGTTGCCGATCATCGTGATCTCGCCCGGGCTCTCCTCGACGCCGGCGAGCAGGCTGCCGAGCATCACCGCGTGCGCGCCCGCGCCGATCGCCTTCGCGATGTCCCCGGAGAAGCGGATGCCGCCGTCGGCAAGGATCCCGACTCCGTGCTCGCGTGCCTCGAGCGCGCAGTCGCGCACGGCGGTCCACTGGGGGACCCCGATGCCGGTCACGACCCGGGTCGTGCAGATGGCGCCCGGGCCGATCCCGACCTTCACGACGTCCGCGCCGGCCTCGGCGAGCGCACGCGTCCCCGAGCGCGTCGCGACGTTGCCGCCGATGATGATGCCCGTGCGCCAGTTCTCCCGGAGCTCGGCGACGGTGTCGACGACGCGGCTCGAATGCCCGTGCGCGGTGTCGACGCAGATGACGTCGACCTCGGCGTCGACGAGCGCCTTCGCCCGAGCGAGGCCGTCGCTGCCGACGCCGACCGCAGCGCCGACGCGCAGCCGGCCGTCGGGGTCCTTGCACGCCGCGGGGTATGTCTCCTGCTTCGTGATGTCCTTGACCGTGATGAGCCCGCGCAGCCGCCCGCGGTCGTCCACGATCGGGAGCTTCTCGACCTTCGCCTCCTGGAGGATCCGCCGGGCGCGCACGAGGTCCGTGCCGACCGGGGCGGTCACGAGCGACTCGGAGGTCATGACCGTCCGCACGAGCGCTCCGGCGTCCTCGAGGAAGCGCAGATCGCGGTTCGTGACGATGCCGACGAGCCGGTCGTCCTCGTCGACGACCGGCACACCCGAGATGTGGAAGCGCGCCATCAGCTCGCGCGCCTCCGCGACGGGCCGGTCGGGGAGGATCTTCACGGGATTCAGCACCATGCCCGCCTCGGAGCGCTTCACCCGGTCGACTTCCTCGGCCTGGCGCTCGATCGACATGTTGCGGTGGACGATCCCGAGCCCGCCGAGGCGCGCGAGCGCGACCGCGAGGCGCGACTCGGTCACCGTGTCCATGGCCGCGGACACGAGCGGGATGTTCAGCTCGAGCCGGTCGCAGAGCCGCGTCGTCGTGTCGGCCTCGTGGGGGAGCACGTCCGAGGCCTGTGGCAGGAGCATGACGTCGTCGAAGGTGAGCGCGACGCTGCCGAACGACGGTGGCTCAACGACGTCCATGGACACCTTCCCTGCTCGTGAGGATCCTCCCTTGCAGCGTATCGGGCCCGTGCCGCGCCGTGGCGTCCACTGCGGCCCGCGCGCGCCGGCCGGGGCCGCCTAGCCGAGGCCGAGCGTGGCCGCGCACTGCGGCCAGGGCTGCCACCCCGCCCGCGCCTCCAGGACGCGCGCGGCCTGGTCCTGGACGCGCACCGGCGCCTCGCTCGGCAGACCGTGGTAGCCGAGGGACCACCAGGTCGTCGGCAGGAACTGGTAGGCGCCGAAGTAGCCGTTGCCGGTGTTCGCCCGGTAGTTGCCGCCCGACTCGCACGTGCGCAACGCGAGCCAGACGCCGGTCGCCGGAGCCGTGGCCGACCTCGCCGTGCGGTTCGCGCCCTCGATCAGGAGCTGCACGAGGTGCGCGGCGTGCCGGCGGACGCTCGCGCGAAGCATCCGGTGCCGGTCGCTCGAGCCGAGGACGAGCGCGAGCGCGAGCGGTCCGGCGGCCGACACGTCGCTCCGCACGAACAGCCGGATCGCGTGGGTCGCGACCGCGGTGATCGCGGCGGGCCGGCGGTCGGCGGCGGCCGTCGAGCCGGTCGCGGCGAGCGGCGCCTGCGCGGCGAGGTGCGTTACGCGGTGCGCGGTCGCGTGCGCGGACGAGGCCGCCTCCGGGTGTCTCGAGTCGGCGAGCGATCCGGCGAGGAAGCCGGTCGAGGTGAGGGTGATCGTGGTCGTGAAGAGTGCGAGCAGTGGGTGCGTTCGCATCTTGCGCCTCCTTGGACTGCGGGAATCCCGTGGGGTTCCAGGTGGGTGCGGGATGCGGGCACGCCGTCATCGGTGCATGCGGCTCGTGGCCCGGTGCCGGGAGGGCGTACGGGTCGGGACGCACATGGCGTCTCGGCGAGGTGCTGACGGGGGCGGCCCTCGGCTTGTCGTGCGGCGTCTCCTTCTCGCCCTGCGGGCGTGGGGGCACGGGACGGCGCGGTGCGCGGGAGTCGGCAGGAGCTGAGCCGCTGGCTCGGGCACGGACGGGGGCACGAGGCCACGCCCGCCGGTACCCGGGTGCCGGTCGCCCGGCACCGTCCGTCGGTGTCTCTGTCTGAGTGGCAAGACGGTAGCCGAACTACACGGCTGTAGCAAAATCGCGCATCTGAACCACCTGCTCGTAGGGCAGAAGAACTAGCACGCACTAGCCATCTGTCACCGGAACGCAACCTCGTCGGGTGGCGCGCCCACCGCCGAGCGTCACGCCCGGCCCGTCGCTACGATCGGCCCGTGATCCCTCCGTCCGGAACCCAGTACCGGCTCGAGCACGGCGGCCAGCGTGCCGTCGTCACCGAGGTCGGGGCGACGCTTCGCACCTACGAGGTCCGGGGGAGCGAGGTCTGCTGGGGTTTCGGCGAGGACGAGATGTGCGGCGGAGGGCGGGGGCAGGTCCTCGCACCGTGGCCGAACCGGCTGCGCGACGGACGCTACGAGTTCGAGGGCACGCCGGCGCAGGTACCGCTCGACGAGCCGGAGCGCGGGAACGCGATCCACGGCCTCGTCCGCTGGGCGCCGTGGGGCCTCGTCGAGCACGAGCGCTCGGCCGTCCGGCTCGAGCACGTCCTGCACCCCCAGCCCGCGTACCCGTTCCGGCTGAGGATCGAGATCGAGTACCGACTCGACGACGGCGGCCTCACGGTGTCGGTGCGCGCAGTCGCCGAAGGGGACCGGCGGACGCCGTTCGGCCTCGGTTTCCACGGCTACCTCGCCGCCGGCGCCGGCGGTGTCGACGCGGCGAGGCTCGCGGTGCCGGCCGAGCGGCGCCTCGTGCTTGACGAGCGCATGATCCCGGTCGGTGTCGAGGACGTGCGCGGGACCGCGTACGAGGTCGTCGCCGGGAGCCTGCCGTGCGCGGCGCGCGAGCCGATCGGGGCGCTGCGCCTCGACGACTGCTTCACCGGCATCGCCGTCGGCGGCGACGGGCGCTGGCACGCGGAGCTGCTCGCGTCGGACGCGCCCGCGCCAGTGGAGCTCTGGGCCGACCACGCGTTCGGGTACGCGATGGTGTACTCGGGCGACACGCTCGCCGAGCCCGACCGGCGACGGGCCGTCGCGCTCGAGCCGATGACGTGCCCGCCCGACGCGCTGCGGACCGGGGACGACCTCGTCGTGCTCGAGCCGGGGGAGGCGTTCGCCGCGTCCTGGGGAATCGTCCCGTCCGGGCTCTGAGCGCCGGACGCCGTTACCGGACGACGCCCTCGTCGTCCTGCTCGCCGCGCACGACGCGTTCGAGCGTGTCGCACACCCGCTTGACCTCGTCCTCGCCGGCCACCTTCGCGCCGTCGGGGCCCCGGAGGTAGAAGGTGTCGATGACCTCGTGCCCGAGCGTGTCGACGAGCGCGGCCTCGACGTCGTAGCCGGCACTCGCGAGGGCCGCGGTGATCTCGTAGAGGAGCCCGAGACGGTCGGGCGCGCGCACCTCGACGATGGACGCGATCTCCGAGGTCTCGTTGTCGACCGAGATCCTGCGCTCGGGGCGGAGCGCGGACACGGGACGGCGGGAGCGCGCGTACGTGCGGTCGTGCTCCGCGAGGCGCGCGCGGATGTCGAGACTCCCGTCCAGCAGCGCCGCGAGGTCGCGCTCGACGGCCGGCCAGTCCGGGGTCCGGTCGAACTGCGGCTCGACGTCGAAGACCTCGACGGCCATCCCGGGGGTGCCGGCGACCGCGGTCGCGCGTCGCACGTTGCACCGGTGGAGCGCGAGCGCCCCCGCCGAGGCCGAGAAGAGCCCGATCCGGTCCGGAGCGACGACGGTCACGCGCCGTCCCGTCGCTCGCAGCGCGAGGCGGCCGCTCGCGAGCAGCTCGGACTGCTCCGGGGTCGGGACGAACGGCGCGCTCGCTCCGACCGGCAGCCCGTCGAGGACGCGCCCGACGCGCTCCGAGAGCGTCGCGACGAGCTCCGCCTTCCACGGGCTCCACGCGGAGCTCCCCGTCGCGCGGCTGTCGGCCTCGGTGAGCGCGGTCAGCAGCGCGAGGGTGCGGCGGTTCTCGACGATCTTCGCGACGAGCCGGGCGGTGGACGGGTCGTCGAGGTCCCGCCGCGTCGCGAACTCGGGGATCACGAGGTGGTAGGCGACGAGGCACGAGAGGACCGCGACGTCGCGCTCCTCGAAGCCCATGCGCCTCGCGATGGTCGTCGCGAGCTCCTCGCCGACCTCGCTGTGGTCGCCCTCGTGACCCTTTCCGAGGTCGTGGAGGAGCGCGCCCATGAGCAGGAGGTCCGGGCGGTCGACGTCCGCGACGTGCTCGGAGGCGCGCGCGACGGCCTCGAGCAGGTGCCGGTCGACCGTGTAGCGGTGGTAGGCGTTGCGCTGCGGTCGGTGGCGGACGGCGGACCACTCGGGGATCAGCCGCTCGAACAGTCGACGCTGGTCGAGGGCCTCGACGACCGGGACGAGCGCGTCTCCGGTCCCGAGCAGCGAGACGAACGCCTCCCGCAGCTCGGCCGGCCACGGCGTCGGCACGGCGGGCGCCGCAGCCTCGAGCCGGTCGAGCGTGTCGCGCTCGACGAGCGCGTTGCGCTGGGCCGCCGCTGCCGCGATGCGGACGAGCAGCGTGGAATCGGCGGCCGGGTCCGCGTCGGGGGCGAGCGCGATCTCGCCGTCGCGAAGCACGATCCCGGGAGCGAGCGCGAGGTCCGCGTCGCCCGCGCGCTCGCCGGACAGCATCGTGCGAGCCCGGCGCCAGCACTCGACCGACGTCGCGGTGACCGTGCGCCCGGCTTCGGCGACCGCGGCCATCAGCGCGTCGGCGTCGGCGAACCCGAGCAGATCGGCGACCTCGTCCTGCTCCTGGAGCAGGAGCCGGTCGCCGTCCCGTCCGGTGCGCACCTGGAGCGCCACGCGCGCGGCGAGGACGAACCGCTCGGCGTCGCAGAGCGCTCCGGAGGTTGCGAGCGGCGCGAGAGCCGGCAGCGCCATGGCGAGCGCTCGGAGGGCGTCGACGTCGCGCAGGCCGCCCGCGGACTGCTTCAGGTCCGGCTCGAGGAGGAACGCGAGCTCTCCGGCCTCGTGGTGTCGCTGCTCGCGCGCGCTTCCGAGGTTCGGGAGGAACGTCACGGCCTGCTTGCGCCACGCGCCCGCGACGTCGTCGAGGACTCGTGCGGCGAGTCGCTCGTCACCCGCGACGAGCCGGCCGTCGAGCAGGCCGAGGATCGCTTTCAGGTCCGCGCGGGCCACCGCGAGCGCCTCGCCCCGCGTGCGCACGCTGTGGTCGAGCTTCGTGCCGTCGTCCCAGATCGCGTACCAGATCGACTGGGCGACCCGGTCGTGCCCGCCACGGGCCCGGTGGAGCAGGACGAGGTCGAGGTCGCTTCCCGGGCTGAGCTCGCCGCGCCCGTAGCGGCCGACCGCGAGGAGCGCGAAGCCGCGTGCCTTGCCCTTCGTCGCGCGCTCGAACAGCGCGCCCAGGTAGCGGTCCGCGGCCTCTGCGTACCGGGCGGGGAGGTCGCCCGGAGCGAGGCGCCTCGCGGTGACCTGCGCGGCGAGCCGCTCGCGCTCCGCCCGCAGCGACGAGGGCGCCGCGCCGCGACCGCCGTCGGGATCGTTCACGTCGGCGCCGGCCATGACCCGGCAAGGTTACGCGAACGCGCGCGGCGGCCGTCACACGTCGGCGCGCGGGCCGCGACGTGCCACGGCGGTACGATGACCTCGGGTGACACGCGCCCGGGAAGTGGCGGTGCAGACATGATCCAGCCCAGGGAGTCCGGCACTCCGGTTCGCAACGGACGCGGGTTGCGACCCGCGCACATGCTGTTCGTCGGCGTGACGACCGTCGTCGCGGTGGTCGTGGCGTTTGCCGTGCTGTCGTCCATCGTCGGGTTCGTGGCGTTCGTCGTGAAGCTCGTGGTCGTCGTCGCGGTCGTCGCGCTCGTACTTCGGCTCGTCAGGGGCCGCGCCGGGCGTTCGACCTAGCGGGGCACCTCCCGGCCGTCCAGGTGGTGCGACCGGGGCCCGACGGTCCGGTCCCGGCGCGCTCGCTCCGGGCGCCCGCGGTCAGTGCTGCGGGTCGTGCGGCTCGGCGATCAGATCGGCGACGAACGCGTACGGACCGCCGCCCGTGCCTGCCGGGATGTCGACGAGGATCCGGCTCCCGAGCGGAACGCCCTTCAGCGCGTCGAAGATCGTCGGATTCGAGGCGATGTCGACGTTGATCCCGTAGGGCGTGCCATTTTTCCACGTCGAGTCCTGGACGACACCGCTCCAGTTGGTCACGACGTACTGCACGACGACGAGGCCGGGCGTGATCGCCGGGCCGTGCCCGCGGTCGAGCACGGTCGTCGTCGGGCTCTTCGGCTTCGTGGCCGTCTTCGACACCGAGATCGTCGGCGGGGCGCCGAGCGAGCCGGCCACGGTCACGCCGCCGACCGTGCGCCTGGAGTGCGCCGCGTGCCCGCTCACCTCGGTCGCGTGCGAGTAGGTCGCGACGACGTCGACGACGAACACGAGCGTGTCCTTGCCGGTGATGCCCGCCTGTGAGAGGCCCGCCGAGCCGTAGCCGTCCGCGGGTGGGACCACGAGCAGGAGCCGGCTGCCCGCGTGGACGCCGACGAGCGTCTTGTCCCAGCCCTTGATCACCGTGCCGACGCCGATCGCGAAGCCCGAGAGCTGGTGGCGGGTGAACGAGCTGTCGAAGACCTTGCCACCCCAGATCTGGCCGACGTAGTTCGCGACGAGCAGGTCACCCTTCTTCGTCAGCGGGCCCGACCCGCGGTGGAGCACCGAGACCTCGAGCTTCGCCGGCGGCTTCTCGCCCTTCGCGAACGTGATCGTCGGCACCTTGCCGAAGCCGCCGGTGACCTTCGGGAACGTTCCCGTCCGTGCGGCGCTCGCCGACGCGGGCGCGGCACCGAGCGGCACGGCGACGGCCGGTGCCGCGACGCCGAGGCCGAGCGTCAGCGAGATGAGCAGGGAACGGCGCACGAGAACCTCGAGGGGACGGGGACGGGAAGCATATGAGACTACCGTCACCCGCCGGGCGGGTCCGATCGCCGCTACGTCGCAGTGCGCGCGCCGTCCGCCGCGCCGCTCCCGACGACCGGCGGATCGCTGGACCACGGGAACGCGATCCAGCGGTCGGTCCGGGCCCACACGTACTCGCTCGCGATCACCGAGTGCGGCTTCTGGTAAAGCACTGCGGCGCGCACGTCGGCGACCTTGCCCGTGCACAGCTCGTGCACGAGGGCGAGCGTGTGGCCAGTGTCCGCGACGTCGTCGGCGACGAGCACCCGCGCGCTGTCGAGGTCGACGAGGTCCGGCACCGGAGGAAGCACGACCGGGAGCGGCAGGCGTTCGTCGACCCCGGTGTAGTACTCGACGTTCATCACGTAGATGTTCTTCACCGAGAGCGCGTAGCCGAGCGCGCCCGCGACGAAGAGCCCGCCACGGGCGATCGCGAGGATGATGTCGGGTCGGTAGGCGTCGTCCGCGACCGCTGCCGCGAGCTCGCGGGTCGCGGCGCCGAAGCGGGCCCAGTCGAGCGTCTCGCGGTCGTCGTAGCCCGGGGCCATCGCACGACGCTATCCGCGCGCGCCCCGGGCGGGCGGCTCGTCGCGGGGCCGGGTCGGCGCCTGCGGTCAGGGGTAGGCGGCGAGGAGCAGCTGGAGCATCGCTCCAGAGGTCTCGTAGTACGAGGGGAACTCTGGACCGCCGAGGGCGCTCATGCCGATCTCGAGGTGTGGCGCGAGCGACTCGCCGCCGTCGTCGCAGCCGACGTCGGCGATCGGCCGGCCCGCGCTCACGTGCTCTCCGACCGAGACGAGCGCCGGGAGCGCGTGCCCGTAGTAGACGTGGCGTCCCGCGAGCGGCCCCGAGTCGACGAGCACGACCGGCGCCGCCGGGCCGAAGCCCGCGACGCCGAGCTGGGTCACCGTGCCGATCGCGACCTCGACGACTCCGGCGCCGCACGCGTTCCCGACCGTCCCGATGTCCACGCCCATGTCGAGCGTCCACTCGCCCGCTGGCACGACGAGCGACGGGTTCTGGAACGGGAACACGATCCCTCCCGTCCCGGCGGCCGCGGCGGCCGGGACGGGAGGCGGGCTCACCGCCCGCGCGCCGCGGGAGACGCGCGGACGGTCGCCGACCACTCGGCCGCGGTCATCCGGGCGAGCTCGTGGCGGAGCGCGGCGAGCGAGCGTTCGTAGGCGCGGGCGGACCGGAGGTCGGCGAGGTGTGCGGCCCGTGTCGTCTCGAGCCGGTGCGAGGCGACGGCCTCGTCCCTCAACAGAGCGGCGTGGCCGGTCCGAAGCGCCGCTTCCTCGCTCCGCACCGCGAGCGAGGTCGTCTCGAGCCGGGCGCCGAGCACACCCGTGTACACGGTGCGCAGCGAGAGGGGCTCGGCCGTCGAGCTCAGCAGCCCGTCGAGGTTCACCTGGCCGGCGTCGGTCACGTAGAGCGCGACGGCGAGCCGTCCGAGCTCGCGGCTCGCCCGCTGCAGGGCCCGCTGGTCGAGCTCCAGCGCGTGGTAGACCGAGGCGGCGCGCGAGCGGATCCGGCCGAGCGCGACCCCGGCCGCCGCGCACCGGGCCGGCTGGGCGGCCGCGGACCGGGCCGGCTGGGCGGCGGCGAGCGAGCGTTCGTAGGCGCGGG
>DAHUXW010000168.1 GCA_027306925.1 Acidimicrobiaceae bacterium
AGAACCGGTTCCCCGGGCGGGCGAAGTGGTGGCCGACGCGCGCGGACGTGAGCCCGGGATTCGTCCCGCACAGCAGCACCGTGACGCGGGGCCCGACGAGGTCGGGAAGGAGCAGCTCACCGGGGGCGCCGGGGGGCGCGCCGGTCGACATCGACCGAGCATCGCGCACCTCGTGCGCGCACGCGGCGCGGGCGTGGGTTGCCGCGCCGGCGGCAGACCCGTCGCGCGCCCGCGTTCTCGTGACTACCTCCGAAGCTGCGAACTATATTTATGGCTGTAACATGCATTAGAAGGCATAAAAGCCATAAATATGGTCGTACTGTTCCGTACTTCAGGAGCGCTATTGGGGAGTGGAGTCACTATAGTGGCTGATGGAGGTCAGGACATGCGCAACGATGAGCTCGGGCAGAGGCTTGGGGAACGCATCCGAGCGCTGCGGTCCGCCCGGCGACTCACCCAGGCCGAGCTTGCGGAGCAGGCGAACGTGTCGGTCGGGGCGCTCAAACACCTCGAATCCGGCGCTGGAGCGACCACGACCACCCTCGTCAAGGTGCTGCGGGCACTGGGCGAGGAGCGGTGGATCGACACCCTCGGGCCTGCCACCGAGGCGTTCAACCCGCTGCGGGTCCTCGAAGCCCGCCAGCGGGCCGCAACGCCCACCCGCGCCACGCGGGTCCGCCACCCGCGGGCGGAGGCGCCGTGAGCTATCGGCCGACCGACGTCATCGAAGTGGTGGCCTGGGGGCGCCGTGTCGGCGCCGTCGCTCGAGACCCGGACACCGGCTGGTACGCCTTCGCGTACGACCGCGACTGGGTGTCGGGCGGCTTCGAGCTGGCGCCACTGCACATGCCGCTTCGACCCGAGCCCTACCAGTTCCCGGAGCTCCGTCCCGAGACGTTCCACCGGCTGCCGGCCCTCCTCGCCGACGCGCTTCCCGACGCTTTCGGAAACGCTCTGGTGGACGCCTGGATGGCCGAACAGGGCGTCGCCGCCGGTCAGATCACGCCGCTCGACCGGCTCGCCTACGCGGCGGACCGGGCCATGGGCGTCCTCGAGTTCCACCCACCGGCACGCGACGCGGCCATCCACTCGCCCACCGCCGTGCAGCTCGCCGACCTCGTGCTCGCCGCTCGGCTCACCGTCGGCGGCGCGTTCGACGGCGACGCCACTGCCCACGCCGCGCTCCGGCAGCTCATCCAGGTCGGTACCAGTGCCGGTGGTGCTCGGGCGAAAGCCGTCGTCTCGTTCAATCCCGCGACCTTCCAGGTCCGTTCCGCCTACGGTCCGCCCGCGGACGGCTTCGAGCAGTGGCTCATCAAGCTCGACGGCGTGTCTGCGACCGGGATGGACGGGCACGGCGACCGGCTCGGCGACAGCGCCCCCTACGGCCGCGTCGAATACGCCTACAGCCTGATGGCCGTGGCAGCGGGCGTCGAGATGGCCCCCTGCCAGCTGCTCGCCGAAGGCCCGCGCCGACACTTCATGACCCGGCGCTTCGACCGGGGTGACGGCGGGGAACGTCGCCACGTCATCTCCCTTTGCGCTCTGGCCCACCTCGACTTCAACCTGGTCGCAACCCACAGCTACGACCAGTACCTCCAGACCGCAGTCGCCCTCGGCTTGGAGCCGGCCGAACGCCAACAGGCGTACCGGCGCATGGTCTTCAACGTCATGGCCGTCAACCGCGACGACCACACCAAGAACTTCGCCTTCCTCCGCGAGGAGCACGGTGGCTGGCGCCTCGCGCCTGCCTACGACGTCACCCACGCGTACCGCCCGGACAGCCGCTGGACCAGCCGCCACCTCATGGCGGTGAACGGCAGGTTCGACGGCGTCACGCTCGACGACCTCCACGCCGTCGGCGAGCGCAACGACGTTCCCGGCTACCGCCGCGTCGTCCGCGACGTGGCCGACGGCGTGGCGGCCTGGCCGCAGTTCGCAGCCCGAGCCGATCTCGACGAGCAGACGACGAAGTCCGTCGCCGAGGACATCGCCCGCTTTCGGCCCACGTAGGACCGACGCGACGGCTGACCGCGCCCATGGCTGCCGTCACCCGGCAAGTCCGACGAGTGTCGCGATGGGCCTGCTGCAACATCCGTGGGGACGGAGGGACTCGAACCCTCACTCGAGGCGTTTTAAGCGCCCTGCCTCTGCCGATTGGGCTACGTCCCCCACCGCTCGGCCGCGCCGCCGTCCGTCCCGGGCTCCGCGAGCAGCGAGACGCCCGGCGGGACCGCTCCTTCGATCGCGCCGCCCCTACCGTAGCGACCGAGCCGGCTCTCCCAGAACTGGCGCTCGGGCTCGAACGGTCCGTCCTGCACGGCACAGCGCTCGCCGAGGACCATCGTGGATCGCTGAGCCGGCCCGTAGCGCGGCCAGGTGCCGAGTGTCTCGGTCGACGGGTCGCCACGCGCCGCGAACGCGACCCACGCCTCCTGCACCGCTTCCGAGAGCGCGAGCGCGTCGGGCCCGGCGCCCGCGAACAGGCCGATGATCGGGTTGCGGAGCGTACCGAAGACGAACGGCAGCTCGAGCGCGTGGCAGGAGCCGAGCACCCCCTTCGCGAACGGCGACTCCCAGTCGAACAGGTACGTGTACGTCGCGGCCGACCACGCCGCGTGCGCGGTCGCGAGGCGAATCGCCGGGATGCGGAAGATCCAGTCGCCCGCCACCGCACAGAGCAGCTCGAAGTCGTCGACGGGATCGCCGCGTCCGGCGCGCGCCACCCGGTAGTGGTCGAGGACCTCGCGCGCGCTCGGCCGGGAGGGTCCGAGCCCGGCGCCGGCGAGGTAGCTCTCGACGACCGCCTCGGCGCCGCCCGCGTCGACGCGGTCGAGGTCGCCTCCCGCGTAGGCGAAGAACTTGAACTCGTCCCGGTTCGTCCCGACGAGCAGGTCGACCGCGGACGCGCCGCCGTCCGCGACGACGTCCTCGGGCGGACGCGGGAGCAGGCCGCCGTCGACGACCGGAGGGAACGGGATGCCGAGGCCGTGGTCGACCGACTCGCTGAGCTCGCGCTGCGCGGCAAGCAGGTCCGCGACGGGCACGCGCTCGAGCCGGTCGCGGCTCGGCTCGTCGAGCCCGAGCGCGGCCGCGAGCCGCTCGGCCATCGAGACCGCGGGAGCGACCGGGAGCGCGACGCACGCGCCGCTCTCGAGGATCGCGCGACGGAACAGCCCGCGCGCGGCGGGCGCACCGAGAAGGTCGGCGATCGCCATGGCACCTGCGGACTCGCCGAAGACGGTCACGTTCCGGGGGTCGCCCCCGAAGGACGCGGCGTGATCGCGCACCCAGCGAAGCGCCGCGACCACGTCGTGCAGGCCCCAGTTCGCGAAACCTCCGGTCGCGCCGTCCGTTAGGAGCGGGTGCGCGAGGAAGCCGAGGGCCCCGAGCCGGTAGTTGAACGTCACGACGACGACGCCGCGACGGGCGAGCGCGTCCGCCCGGTAGAGCACGCTCGACCCGCTCCCTGTGAGGAACGCGCCGCCGTGGACGAAGACCATGACCGGCCGGCGCATGTCGTCGCACGCGGGCGTCCACACGTTGAGCGTGAGGCAGTCCTCGTCCTGTGCCACGAGATCACCCGGCACGTAGCTGCCGAGGCCGTTGACCGGCTGCGCGGCGATCGGGCCGAACTCCGCGGCGTCGATGATCCCGACGCGTCGCTGCGGGGCGACCGGCGGGCGGAACCGCAGCCGGCCGACCGGTGCGCTCGCGTACGCGATGCCGCGGAACACCGCGACGCCCTCCTCGTCGCGGCCGCGCAGCGTGGCGAAGCGCGTCTCCACCACCGGGTCGGGCACCATCCACCTCCGTCTCGCACTCCGGCCGGCGGGCGCCCCGGAGCCGCCGGTTCGCCGGCCGTGACGTTAGGTCCTCGAAGTGCTTTGACTTTGTCACCCCTTGTGGTCAGAGTAAAGGGGTGTTGTCTATGAGGCTTCGCGTGTCTTCTGTGGCCTGTGTTGCCACGGTCCTCGGAACGCTCGCGACCTCCGCACCCGCGGCCGCGGCCCCCGCGACGCCGCCGGGCGCCTCGCAGGTGCAGGCGGCGCGGCGCGAGGCGGCCGCCCTCGAGCGCCGCATCGCGCTCGACACCCGGCGCGCCGCGGTCGCCGGCGAGCGCTACGACCAGGCCGGCGTCGTCCTCGGGCGCGACCGCCAGCTCGTCGCCGCGATCCGCGTCGAGCTCGCCACCGACGCGCGACAGACCGCCGTCGCGCGCGACCGCGTGCGCGAGGCCGCCGTCGCCGCCTACGTGTACGGGGACGCCGCGGCCGCGCAGTTCGGCGCGGTGCTCACCTCGAACATCGCGGACGCGTCGTCGATCACGACGTACGCGGGGGTCGCGACCTCGCACCTCCAGCAGGCGGTCAGCGCGCTCGTGACCGACCAGTCACGACTTCGCGCGAAGCGCCGGGCGGAGACCGCCGCCGTCTCGCGAGCGAGCGCCGCCGTGTCCGCGGCGGCCACGGCCCGCACCGCGGCCGAGCGCGCGAGCGCGGCGAGCGCGAGCGCGCTCGCGCGCGTGAGGGGACGGATCGCGCAGTACATCGCGGAGCAGGAGGCCGCGGCCGCCGCGGCCG
>DAHUXW010000025.1 GCA_027306925.1 Acidimicrobiaceae bacterium
GCCCGCGGGCGCCGCGTGGCTCCGCTCGGCCACGCCGCGCGTCCCGCCGCGCGCCGCGCGACCGGCGAGCGGCAGCGGCCGCGCCGGGAGCTGGCGAGCGAGCAGCTCGAGGTTGTCCGCGAGCTCCGCCGCGTCGAGACGGGCGACGGGCTCGGCGATCGCGGCCTGCGCGAGGATCGGGGAGAGCGGCCCGAGCTCCGCGCTCGCCGGAAGCGTCGCACCGACCCGGGCCATGAGCGTCGCGAGCGTGGTGTCCGCGGAGAACGGGACGCGCCCGACGACGGACTCGTAGATCACGAGGGCGAGCGAGTAGACGTCCGAGCGGTCGTCGAGCGGGCGGCCCTCGGCCTGCTCGGGCGAGGCGTAGCGGGCGGTCCCGAGCACCGCGCCCGCCGGCTCGGTCCACGCGGCCTCCGCGAGCGCGCGGGCGAGGCCGAAGTCGGCCACGCGAAGGCCGCCGTCCTCGTCGAAGAGCAGGTTGCCCGGCTTCACGTCCCGGTGGACGAAGCCCCTGCGGTGCGCGTACGCGAGCCCGCGCGCGGCCTGCGCGCCGACCGCCGCGGCCTGCGCGGGGTCGAGCCGCTCACCGCGGTCGAGCATGTCCTGCAGGCTCCCGCCACCGAGGTGCTCGAGCACGAGGAAGGGACCGTCGTGCTCCTCGCCCCAGTCGAAGACCTTCAAGACGTTCGGGTGGTTCAACGCGGCGACCGCCTGGGCCTCGGTGCGGAGCCGGCGGAGGAACCCGTCGTCGCTCGCGAGGCCGGGGTGGAGCAGCTTGACCGCGACGACGCGCTGGAGCCGCGTGTCGAACGCCGCGTAGACGTGCGCGGACGAGCCGGTGCCGAGTCCGGCGTCGAGCCGGTAGCGGCCGGCGAGCACGCGTCCGAGCTGCTCGGTGATGGTCGTCATCGCTGCTCCCTCGGGTACGCCCATATGTTGCCAGAGATGGCAGGGTGACAGGTGTTGGTCGTGCGCTGCGCGTGAAACGTGCCGGTCAGGGGCTCTCCGCCGGCACCTCTCCGGTCTCGAGGAGGTGGGCGAAGGCGCCCTCGTCGAGGATCGGCACGCCCACGGCCTCGGCCTTCGCGACCTTCGAGCCGCCGGGCTGCGCGCCTGCGACGAGCGCGTACGTCCGCGCCGACACCGACGCGGGCGACTTCCCGCCCCGAGCAGCGATCGCCGCCTCGGCCTGCTCGCGTGTGAAGCCGTCGAGCGTCCCGGTCACGACGACCGACCGACCCTCGAGCGTGCGCGGCGGCGCGCCCCCGCCGGCGTCGCCTTCGCTCGCCGCACCGCCCGCGGCGTCGGGCGCGGCACCGGGCGCGGCACGGGGCGCGGTCGGCGACGCGAGCACCACCCCGGCCGCACGCAGGCGCTCGATCACGGCGACGTTCTGCTCGAGCGACAAGAAGGCCGACAGGCTCGCCGCGATCGTGGGCCCGACCCCGTCGATCAAGGCGAGCTCCCCGGGCGTCGCCGCGCGCAGCGCGTCGAGCTCGCCGAACGCACGGCTCACGAGCGCGGCGATCGTGGGCCCGACGTGGCGGATCGACAGGCCGACGAGCACGCGCGCGAGCCCGCGCGTCTTCGACGCCTCGACCGCCGCGACGAGGTTCGCCGCGGACAGCTCGCCGAAGCCCTCCATCGGCGAGATCGCGCCGGCCGACAGCGAGTAGACGTCGGCGACGTCCGCGAGCAGCCCGGCGTCGACGAGCTGGGTCACGCGCTGCTCGCCGAGCCCCTCGATGTCCATCGCGGACCGCGACGCGAAGTGCGAGAGGCGCTGCACCCGCTGCGCAGGACAGTCCGCGTTCACGCAGTACGTGTCGCTCTCGCCCTCGAGGCGCACGAGCGGGCCGCCACAGGCCGGGCACGCGCGCGGGAAGGACCACGGCACGCTCGTCGCCGGGCGAAGCGCGAGGACGGGGCCGACGACCTCGGGGATCACGTCGCCCGCCTTGCGCACGACGACCGTGTCACCTGCCCGGACGTCCTTCGCCCGCACCTGGTCCTCGTTGTGCAGCGTCGCCAGCTGCACGGTCGAGCCCGCGACGACTACCGGGGCGAGGCGGGCGAACGGCGTCGCGCGCCCGGTCCTGCCGATGGAGACGAGGACCTCCTCGAGCACGGTCGTCCGCTCCTCCGGCGGGAACTTGTACGCGATCGCCCAGCGCGGGGCGCGCGAGGTCGCGCCGAGGGCACGCTGGAGCGCGAGGTCGTCGACCTTCACGACGGCGCCGTCGATGTCGTATGCGAGGTCGTGGCGGCGCTGCTCGACCGAGCGGCAGTACGCGTACGCGTCCTCGAGCCCGTGGACGACCGCGACCTCCGGGTTCACCGGGAGCCCCGCGCCCGCGATGAGCGCGAGGCACTCGGCGTGCGTCGTGAGCGCGTTCCCGCCGGGTCCGGCGACGCCACCGTCCACGGCGCCGAGCTGGTAGCCCCAGAAGCTGAGCGGCCGCGTCGCGGTCACCGCCGGGTCCTTCTGGCGGAGCGAGCCGGCCGCCGAGTTCCTCGGGTTCGCGAACAGCCGCTCGCCCGCCTCGGCCTGACGGCGGTTGAGCTCCTCGAAGTCCGCCCGCGCCATGTAGACCTCGCCGCGAACCTCGAGCACGTCGGGGACGTCGCCGCCCGCCAGCGCGAGCTCGTGGGGAACCGAGCGGATCGTCCGCACGTTCTCGGTCACGTCCTCGCCGGTCACGCCGTCGCCCCGGGTCGCGGCCTGCACGAGCCGGCCGCGCTCGTAGCGGAGGGACATCGCGAGGCCGTCGATCTTCGGCTCGCACACGAGCCGGACCGCGTGCGACTCGTCGTCGGCGGTGCCGGGGTCCGCGGCGTGGGAGCCGAGTGCGGCCGCGACGAGGCGCCGGAGCCTCGACCCCCACGCCTCGAGCTCCTCGGGCGAGAACGCATTGTCGAGGCTCATCATCGCGACTTCGTGGCGCACCGGGGCGAACCGGGGCGACGGGGGCGCGCCGACCGGCGGGCCCGAGGGCCGGTCGCCCGCGAGCCCCGGGTGCGCTCGCTCGAGCGCCTCGAGCTCGCGCACGAGCTCGTCGAAGTCCGCGTCGGCGATCTCCGGCGCGTCTTCCTGGTAGTAGCGCGCCGCGTGGTGCGCGACGAGGCGACGGAGCTCCGCGATCCGGGTGGACGGGTCCCGTGACGGCGGCTCGGCCGCGGTCACGCGCGCACGGGGCACGCCCGGGCGGTCCCGCGCCGCGCGCGCCAGGGCCGGCACCGCTCGCTCAGCACGCCACGCCCGAGCCGACGACCTCGTCGCCGAGGTAGCAGGCGACGAGCTGCCCCGGGGCGACGCGCCGGGACGGCCTGTCGAAACGCACGCGGTCGGCGAGGCTCGTCGCAGCGACCGGCCTGCCGTGCGCGCTCGCCTGGACCGTGCAGCGCGCCCCCACCGGCAACGGGTCGCCGACCCAGGTGCGCGCGCTGAGGACGACCTCGCCGGCGAGCAGGTCGTACTCGTCCCCGACGACGACCGTGCGCGCGGCCGTGTCGATCGCGACCGCGAACCTGCGGCGGCCGCCGCCGGCGGGGAGGCCGCGGCGCTGCCCGACCGTCACGAGCTCCACGGCGGGCACCTCGCCGAGGCTCTCGCCGGTCGCCGCGTCGAGCACCCGGCCCGGGTGCAGCTCCATCCGGTCCTCGAGGAAGGACCGGCGGCCGGACGACGGGCCGCCGCCGGGCGCGCGCGACGCGACGAAGCAGACGTCCTGGCTGTCCGGCTTCGCGGCCGTCGCGAGGCCGCGCCGCTCGGCGAACGCGCGCACCTCGGCCTTCGTGAGCGCGCCGACCGGGAGCAGCACGCGGTCGAGCTCGGCGGAGGTGAGCGCCGCGAGCACGTACGACTGGTCCTTCGCGACGTCCGCGCCGCGCCGCAGTCGCGGCCGGCCGGTGCCCGGCGAGCGCTCGACGCGCGCGTGGTGGCCCGTGGCGACGGCGGCGAAGCCGAGCCGTGCCGCCCGCTCGAGCAGGGCGCCGAACTTGAGGTGCCGGTTGCACTCGACGCACGGGTTCGGCGTGCGGCCGGCCGCGTGGTCAGCGACGTAGGGATCCACGACCGACGCGGTGAACTCGGTCGTGAAGTTGAACACGTGGTGCTCGACCCCGAGCTGGTCGCAGACCCGCCGCGCGTCGCGCACGTCGGCCGCCGAGCAGCAGCCCGAGTCGGACGCGCCGCCCCAGAGCTTCATCGTCGCCCCGACCACCTCGTGCCCGTCCTCGACGAGCAGGCCCGCCGCGACCGACGAGTCGACACCGCCGGACATGGCCACCAGGATCCGCACGGGCCAATTCTGCCAGCAGGTCGCGCCGGTCCGGCGCGTCGCGGCTCAGCGCGCCGGCGCGGCGCCCAGGCGCAGCTGCCGGACGGCGCGCACGACGACGCCGAGCGCGTGCTCGACCTCCGCTGCGGTCGTCGTCGCGCCGAGCGAGATGCGCACGGCCTCCGCGGCGCTCGCCTCGTCCCAGCCCATCGCGACGAGCACGTGGCTCGGCTCGCGGGCGCCGCTCGCGCACGCGGACCCCGTCGAGGTCGACACGCCTTCGCGGTCCGCGAGCAGGACGAGCTCCTCGCCGACGACCCCGGGGAAGCGCAGGTGGCAGCTGCCCGCGACGCGCAGCGCCCGCGGGGCGGGCTCGAGCGCCCCGACGGCGTCGGCGAGGCCGTCGGCAAGCCGGTCGCGCAGCGCCGCGACCCTGCGGAGCGTCGCGTCACGCTCGGCCGCTGCGAGCCGGGCGGCGACGGCCATCGCGACCGCGCCCGCGACGTTCTGGGTACCCGGCCGCAGCTCGCGCTCCTGGCCCCCGCCGTATGTGACCGGGCGCAGCACGCGCGCCGCGCGCCCGCGCACGACGAGCGCGCCGGTCCCCTTCGGCCCGCCGAACTTGTGAGCCGACAACGTGACGAGGTCGCAGCGGGACGTCGCCGCCGAGACGTCGAGCCACGCGAGCGCCTGCGCCGCGTCGCAGTGGACGAGGGTGTCGCCGTCCACGGCGCGGACCGCCTCGCAGAAGCGGTCGACCGGCTGCACGACGCCGGTCTCGCTGTTCACCGCCATGAGCGACGCCAGGGTCACGGCACCGCCGTCCCGCCGTGCCCCGGTCGCGAGCTCGCGCGCGGCGTCGAGGTCGACGACGCCGCGCGCGTCGACCGGGACGACGGTCCCCCCGACGGCCCGCACCGGCGCGAGCACCGCCCGGTGCTCGACCGCGCTCGCGAGCACCGGGCCGGGGCGCCCCGCGTGCGCGCCGAGCACCGCGAGGTTGTCGGCCTCGGTGCCGCCCGACGTGAACACGACCTCGTCGGGCTCGCAGCCGACGACCGACGCGAGCTCCTCGCGCGCGGCGTCGAGCGCCCGCCGGGCCGACCGCGACGGGCCGTGCGCGCCGGACGGGTTCGCGAACGTGCCCGCGAGGTACGGGAGCATCGCCTCGACCGCCTCGGGGCGCATCGGCGTCGACGCGGCGTGGTCGAGGTAGGCCGACGGCCGGTCCGGCGCGGTCGCTGGGTCAGGTCTCATAGCACGACGCGGCGCTCTGGACCCTCGGGACGTCGACGAACGGCGGGATCGTCGCGCCGCTCGTGAGCGCCGCGACCGACGGATGGGCGTTGCCCGCGGCGAGCATCGCGGGGCCGGGGTCCTCGCCGCGCAGCGCTGCCGAGAAGAACGCGAGCGTGACCTTCGAGACGACCGCGAACGCCGCGGCGGCCTGGCCCTCGTACGGCGTGAGGTGCCTCGCGTCGCGCAACCCGAGGAACCACCGCCGGGTCGCGGCGAGCGCTGCGTACAGGTCGACCGAGGCGACGGGCGGGTTGCACCGGTCGGTCGCGCTCTGCACGACGAGCAGCGGCGGGCTCCCCGGGAGCGCCGCGTACGGGTCGTCGCCGTACGCGGCGCCGGACATCACCGCGATCGCGCGGTAGTGGAGCCCCGCGGCGAGCGAGCGGTAGGTCGCCGTCTGGCCCGGCGGCGCGCTCTGGTCGAACTCGAGCATCGCGACGGTCGTCCCCCCGTCGGACTGCCCCGCGAGCCCGATCTCGGCCGGGTCCACGAGGCCGCGCAGCACCCGGCAGCCGGCGCCGCGGCCCGCCGCGTCGGCGAGCACCCGGCGCGTCGCGAACGCGACGTCGCCGGGCTGGTTCGGGATGTCCGCCTCGTCGGCGAAGCTCCCGCCGATCTTCGCGATTGCGGCCTCGTTGGCGTCCGGAGGCTCGAGCGCGACGACCACGATCCCCGCGCCCGCCCACTGCGTGAGCAGCGCGCTGTAGCGCGAGGGGTCGACGTTGTAGCCGCCCACGAAGAAGACCGCGGGATGCGGGCCCCGCTCGGACGCGCTGAGCTCGCGCGCCTGTGCGAGCCCTCCGGACGCGAGCGCGTAGGTCGGGTAGTAGACCTCCGCGACGATCCGTCGCCCGGGCGTCGACACGTGGTCGACGTAGTCCATCGTCGAGCGCGAGGTGTCGACGAACGTGCAGCGCGCGAGCGCGACCGAGACCTGCACGCGGGCCGGGGCGGCGGGCGCTCCGCGCACGGGCGGGGCGTGGTGGATGCCGCGGACGACGAGCACGCCCGCGAGCACGACGAGCGCGGCCGCGAGCGCGGCCGCCGTCCGCGCGCG
>DAHUXW010000049.1 GCA_027306925.1 Acidimicrobiaceae bacterium
CCAGAGCCGCGGCGTGGGACGCCGGCTGCTCGAGGCCGGCCTCGGCTACGCGGCGGGCGCGCGGGTGCGCATGATCCAGTCGTCGCCGGACCCGCGGGCCATGCGTCGGTACGCGCTCGCCGGCCTGGCGATGCACCCGGCAGTGGAGGTACGCGGAACGCCCGACCGCCGCGCGGTGCCTGCCTCGCTGACGGGCCGTGCCGGCGGCGTGGCCGACCTCGAGATCGTCGCCGCGGTCGAAGCGCAGCTCGGTCGCGACCGCGCCGACGACGCGGCCTTCCTGCTCGAGGACTCCGACGTACGGCTCGACGTCGTCGACTGCAGAGGGCGGAGGGGCTGGGTCCTCTGGCGCGCCGGGCGCCTGATCATGCTCGGCGCGACCGACGAGGGCACGGCAGCCTCGCTCCTGTGGCGGTTCGTCGCGGGCAACGACGGTGACGTGTCGGTCTCCGGACTCACGGCGGCACAGGACTGGGCGTTCTCCGTCGCCCACGCCGCCCACCTGACGCTCGTCTCGAGCGGGGCGATGTTCGTGGACGGCATGCGCGTGCCCGGGCCGTGGATCCCTTCCGGCTGGTACTTCTGACCGACCGTCGGGTCCGGGCGGTCTCGCGCCGATCCGTCGCGGGCGGCTCGCCCGGTCGCGTGCGCGACATCGAAAGCTCGCGTGCCTGCGTCGATCGCGTCGCGTTCGTGCGACCTGTATGTGACATCTCGAGTCACCGGTCGGCGGGCTCGCCCCACCCCCGCTCGGGCCCGACCCACGGCGCGGCGCTCCTCAGCCCCCAGCAGGCACGACGCGTCGAGAGTGCCGGGCGTGGACGCGCGCTCGGGCGCACCGGCCGCCGCTCGCAGGACGCGGTGTCGCCAAGAGTTCATTTGCCATTTCATGGCTCTCCATATCAAGCGGTTGCTAGCGTGCGCACATGAGCACCGCGACCGAGTACCTCAAGAAGGCCATCGACGCGCTCGTCGCCGAGCGGGACACGCTCGACCGTCAGCTCGAGGTGATCTCGCAGGCGCTCACGACGCTCGAGCGCCCCGTGGAGCCGGGGAGCGCACGCCGGACGGGGCCCGCGTCCGGCTCCGAGCCGCCGATGGACGTCGAGCCCGAGCCCGAGATGGACGTCGAGCCCGAGCCCGAGCCCGAGCCCGAGTCCGAGCCCGAGTCCGAGATGGAGCACGCACCGCAGGAGCCCGGCGAGTAGGAGCCCGTCGCGCAGCGGGCTCGCGGCGACCAGCCGCGCGCCCGCTGTGACGCCGTGGCCCGCTCTCTAGGATGCGGCGATGGACCCTCCGCCGCTCGCCGGCAGGACGGCCGCGGTCACCGGAGCGTCCCGGGGCATCGGCGCCGCCGTCGCGCGCGCTCGACGCCGCGGGCGCGCGGGTCGCGCTCGTCGCGCGCGATCGCTCGGAGCTCGAGACGGCGGCGCGAGACCTCACCCACGACCCCGTCGTCGTCACGGCCGACCTCGGCGATCCGCTCGCGCCGGCGCGCCTCGCGGACGAGCTTCTCGCGACCCTCGGCTCGATCGACGTGCTCGTGAACAACGCGGCGGCCGAGTCTCGCCAGCCCACGAGCGAGGTGGACGCCGCAGCGATCGACGGCATCCTCGCCGTGAACGTCCGGGCTCCGCTACTGCTCGTCGCCGCACTGCTCCCGTCGATGCTCGACCGCCGTCGTGGCGTGATCGTCAACCTCTCGTCGGTGTCCGCGCTCGTCGGCACGCCCCGGCGCGCCGCGTACGCGGCGTCCAAAGGAGCGATCGACGCGATGACGCGGTCCCTCGCTATCGAGCTCGGACCGTCGGGCATCCGCGTGAACGCGGTCGCACCCGGCGTCGTCGACACGGCGCTCTGGGCGAGGAGCAAGGCGGTGCCGGTCGTCGCCGAGACGATCGAGCTCCAGACGCCGCTGAGGAGGTGGGCGAGCCTCGAGGACGTCGCCGACGTCGTCGTATTCCTCGCGTCCGGCGGTGCGAACTTCGTCACCGGCGAGACGGTCGCGGTCGACGGCGGCATGGCGCGCACCCTCGACCTCTACGGCGGGCCGGTGTGATGCGGGGCCAGTTCGGCCGTGCGCACGCGCCGCTGCGCCGGGACGCGCGGGCCTAGCATCGGATCGGTGACCATGGCGCACGGCGGGTATGGCGGGCACGGCGGCGAGCCCGCGCCCGCCGGACGGATGCCCGTCGCGTTCCTCGGCCACGGCACGCCGATGAACGCGCTCGACCGCAATCGCTACACGGAGTCGTGGCGGGCGTTCGGCGCCGCGGTGCCCCGGCCGCGTGCGATCCTCGTCGTCTCCGCCCACTGGTACATCAACGCGTCGGTCGTCACCGCGATGGCGCGTCCGAAGACGATCCACGACTTCTACGGCTTTCTCCCCGAGCTCTTCGCGGTCGACTACCCGGCACCCGGCGACCCCGCGCTCGCCGAGGAGGTCGCGGACGTCGTGCAGCCGACCTGGATCGGGAGCGACACCGACAGCTGGGGACTCGACCACGGGACCTGGTCCGTCCTCGTCCACGCGTTCCCCGCGGCCGACGTGCCCGTCGTGCAGCTCTCGATCGACGCCGCGAAACCCTTCGAGTACCACGCGGACCTCGGTGCGAAGCTCGCACCGCTGCGCGATCGCGGCGTGCTCGTCCTCGGGAGTGGAAACGTCGTGCACAACCTCCGCCGCATCGACTGGAGCCGGCCGGACGGGGGATTCGAGTGGGCCCGCCGCTTCGACGACGCGGTCGCCGAGGCCGTGACGAGCTCTCCGGAGGAGCTCGGGCGCCTCGCCGAGCACGAGGACTTCGCGGCGGCGGCACCGACCCCGGACCACTTCATACCGCTGCTCTACCTCGCCGGGCTCGCCGCGGCGTCGGGCGAGCGCGCGCGAGAGCTCGTGCGCGGGTACGCCATGGGCTCGCTGTCGATGGCGAGCTACGCGCTCGGCTAGCGCGGGCGGCTCGCGACGAGCGTCGCCGAGGACCCAGGGGTTCGGACGGGCGGCCGCTCCGCACGCGACGTCGCCGCGCCCTGCGAGCCCGCCCGCGAGCCCCGCGCCTAGCGCACGAGCCCGAGCGCGATCCCCGCGCCGGCCGCGACGAGCCCGACGACCAGGCCCACGAGCGCGTTGAGCAGCGCCTCGAGGAGCTCGCTCTCCTCGATCAGGCGCACGGTCTCGAAGCTCCACGTCGAGAACGTCGTGTACGCGCCGCAGAAGCCCGTCCCGACGAGCGCCTTCACGAGCTCGGGAACGTGGACGCGAAGGCCGAGCCCCGTGAGGAGCCCGAGCAGGAACGCGCCGGAGATGTTGACGAGGAACGTCCCGAGCGGGAAGTCCGACGCCACCCGGTCGGCCACGAAGTGATCGGCCCGGAAGCGCGCGGGCGCCCCGACGAAACCGCCGACGGCGACTGCGAGCGCGACGAGCGCGTCCACGGATCGGCGCTACGCGCGGAAGGCGGCGACGTCGGCGACGACGACGATCGCCTCTGCGAGCAGCTCGGCGTTGTCCTCGAGGAACGCGGCGATCTTCGCCTCGTCGTCGACGACGAGCAGCGACAGCGGCGCGTCCTCCGTGAACAGGTGCTGGCGGTGGACGACTCCCGACCGGCCCTGACCCTGCTCCGCCTCGAGGAGCGTCGCCCCCGCGAGGCCCGCGTGCCGCGCGCGTGAGAGCAGCTCCGTGGCGAGCGAGTGGTGGTGCACGCGGTCGCGCGACTGCAGCATGATCGTGAGGCGCTGCATCCTCGCACCGTCGTCGCGGGCCATCAGCCGAGCTGCTCGCTCAGGCGGTGCTCGACGGCGATGAGCGCCCTCGCGGCCACGACGCCGGCCGCCGCGGCGAGGATGCCCGCGAACAGGCTCACGAACGCGTAGACGGCCCCGGTCGTGACGTCGTGGCCGCGGAAGAGCAGGTCCGCTTCGACCGCGTACGTCGAGAACGTCGTGTACGCGCCGAGGAAGCCCGTGACCACGAGCGGGCGCGCGAGGCGCGCCCGCGGGAAGCGCTCGGCGAGCAGCACGAGCACCAGACCGACCGCGAGGCTCCCGGTCACGTTGGTCCAGAACGTGCTCCACGGGAAGTGCCCGGGGGGGACGCGGACGAGCCGCGACATCGCGTACCTCGCGAGCGCGCCGAGCGCGCCGGCGCAGCCGATCGTGACCATGATCGTGCGCTGGGCACCGGGGTGCGTGCGCGGACCGCGCCGCGCGCCGACCCCGGCGCGGCCCCAAGGGGCGCCCTCGCGGCTCGCACGGGGCTCCCCGGCGCGGATCTCGTCCCCGGCCGCCCGACGCGGAGCCGTCATGTGACCAACCTCCGTTCCGGACGCCGTCGCGCCGGCCATCGACCGAGGCGCCCGCACTTACGGTAGGAGCCATCAGCCATTCGGCGGTTGTCGGCGAGCTCCATCGCCGCCCGGACTCTATCGAGGATCGAGCTCGTGGCCAAAATTCGGCTGCACGCTTGACGCCAGAAAACTCCCCGGTGTAGAGAGGCGCGCGACGTGGAGGCGACGTGACCAGTGGAGCACCGGCAACGCGGCTGATGGTCTTCCTGACCGAGGACGACCGCGCAGGTCACCAGCCCCTCGCGGACGCGCTCGTCCGGCGCGCGCGCGAGGCGGGTCTCGCCGGCGCGACGGTGTGGCGCGGAATCGAAGGGTTTGGCGCGAGCGGGCACCGCAGGGCCGCGAGGCTTCCCGACCTCGCCCGCGGGCTCCCGCTCGTCGTCGAGGTCATCGACGGATCCGAGGCCGTGGAGCGGTTCATCGCCGTCGTCCGCGAGCTCGCCGGGGGTGCGCTCGTGACCACCGAGCCCGTCTCCATGTCGCGGGCCATGCCCGCTCACGACTGACCGGCGGCAGACGCACCTTCCGGCTTCCACGGCACCGGCGCCGAGATCGAGTCGTTCCGAACGGAGCCCAGGTGCGCTACGAGCGAAGCGGCGTGCGCCGAAGCGACCGAGGATCCTCGGCCATCGCCCCTTCGCGATACGTCGAGCGTGGAGGACTTCGACGGCCCGAGGTGCAGCTGAGTTCGGCAGCGAGCCCGGATTTGGGTGCGATATTCCGCCCTGGGCAAGATCTCGGGGGAACCTCGACGGCAACGGCGTGTCGCCGGCAGGGGAGCCGGTCGGCATGACTCAGCGAAACGGGAGGCCATGGCCCGCTCGGGCGACAATGTCGACGACGAAGGAGTCGAGCTCTGGATCCTCGGGTGCGTGTGGGTAGGGGGCGAGGAAGGCCTCGACGACCTCCTCGGCGTCTGCGTTGAGCCACCCCGGTGCGAGGCCGCGCGCGCGAGCAACGCTCGCGACCGCCACTCGCAGCTCATCGTCGAGGCGACGAACGCTGTCGACGTCCTCGGTCGAGTCCCACAGGTCGTGCCAGGCGAGCAGGGAGCCTCCCACGATGACAACGACGTGCTGTTGGCCACCCGGCTCAAGACGTTCCGCGACCTCGGCAAGGAGTCAACGGATGTCGTCGCCGCGAAGCGGGCACGCAACCGTCACGCGGCGCCACGCCACAGGCTAGTGGCAGGGATATCGATGCGCCGCACAGCAAGCTGGCGCGGCGTGGCCGCCGCGTGGCTGGCTCTCGTGCGGGTCGTCCCTGGGCTCTCCCACGTCTCGGTCAGGGGAGGGATCCGCTTCGTCCACGCCGGTCGAGGGGTGCCGGCGTCGTCTGTGACCTTCTCAGCAACACCAGCGAGCAGGTTGTCGAAGAAGGGTGACCCTGACGCCGGAGGCCTTGCCCGGACGGCCGAGGGAGCGTGCTCGGGGAAGCGCCCGAGATAGTCGATGAAGGACCGCAGCCGTGCCCAGTCCGGCTGGTCCTGCCCCACCCGGTCCTTCGACCAGGCCCGGCTGAGCGGCGCCAGCGTGGGCTCTGCTCGACGCGGTGCCTCCCGAGCTCGAGGTCCTCACCCATCGCACTCCGCAGCTTGCGCACGGTGCCCGTGGTCGGGTCGATGTGGCGCCGCTCGATGCGGCAGATGGTCGTGTAAGCGACGTCGGAGCGAGCCCCCAATGCGCGCAGCGAGAGGCCAGCCTCCTCTCGCGCCGCGCGTATCAGCAGGGCAGCGTTGTCCACGACTGTTGGCGTTCTCGCGAACAGTGCGCTCGCGAGCCCGCGCAGCAACGGCCCGGTCAGCGCCGCCGCTTCCCTCGACGGGCGCGCCCGGCGTATGGCTCGCACGGGCCAGCGCCGAGCTCCTCCGGCTGCTCGCTCAGAGTTTCCCACCCAAATCCGAGCGTGCTGCCGAGCTCAGGTGCAGCTGACGCCCGTCGCCGTCCAGCTGCTGCGGGGCCTACCCGCCGCGGGCGCCCGTCGCAGTTCTCGCGCCGCCTGCGCGGTCGCGCCCGCCGTTACCATCGTCCGCGGCCTCGGGTGCCGGCGGGGCCGTTCCCGTGCACCGGCCGGCGCAGACCGACGGAAATGCACGGCAGGAAGATCGAGGGGCGCGGCGGGCGTGGCGAGCAACCGGCGACGAGCGTGGAGCACGGTGGACCGCCCGGACCGGACCGCGCGCGTTCCCGCGCGCCCGGCACGGCGCGGCCTGCTCGGTGCCGCGGTCGCGACGACCGCGCTGTGCGCGCTCGCGGCGGCCGGCGCCTACGGCCCTGCGGCCGCGCACGCGACGGCGCGTGCCGGCGCGCGCTGGACCGCGTCGCCCGCCCGGCCGGCCCCCGGAGCGCCGGCCGTCGCGCTCTCCCGGATCACGGCGCGCCACGGCCCGCCCGCGCGCTACCGGGTCGACCTCCCCTACCCGCAGCTCGTCGGCGCGCTCACCCCCGCCGAACGTCGGATCGACGCCGCGATGCGCGCCGCGGCCGAGCGCAGCGCGGCGACCTTCGAGCGCGAGGCGACGGCGGCCAGGCCATCTTCGTCGGGGCCCGGAGCAAGCGGCGCGACGTCCACGCTCACGGGTGTGGTGACGACCGATCTGGTCGGCGCGGGGACGGTCGCGCTCACCCTCGACGCCGAGGGGTACTTCGCGGACGCCGCGCACGGGTTCACGACGGTCACGACGTTCGACTTCGACACCGAGACCGGGAGCCCGATACCGCTCGCGGCCCTGTTCGCCCCGAGCTCGGGCTGGCTCGCGACGCTGTCGCGCGCGAGCAGGGCGGGCGTCAGGCACATGCTCGGCGACCTCACCGTCGCGTCGATGCTCGACCCCGGGACCGCGCCGCGCGCGTCGAGCTTCTCGGCGTACGCGCTCACCCCGTGGGGCCTGCGCATCACGTTCCAGGACTACCAGGTCGCCCCCTACGCGGCGGGAACCCCGACGGTCACGCTGCCGTACGCGTCCCTCGCGCGCGTCGCGCGGCCCGGCGGGCCCATGGCGAAGGTCGCTGCGGACGTGCCGGCGCGCATGGCGCTGCTCCCCGCGACGACACCGCCGGTCGTCGCCGAGTGCTCCTCCCCGATCCACTACGCGCGCTACGTCGTGCCCGAGCCGAGCCGGTGCGCCGGCGGCGGCGTCAACGCGGACGCCTGGGACGCGTTTGCGCTCGCGGGCCTGCGCGTCCTCGCGCTCGGCCCGGACGCGACGCTCGCGCAGGTGCGCCGCGCGATGTGCGCCGACGACGCGGTCCGCTACGACTCCTCGGCCCTTCTCGAGGACCGGGCCGAAGCGCTCTCGGCCGCCTACCACGGGTGGCGGCTCGGCGCCGCCGCCCGCACCGGGTTCCCCGGCTACTGCAGGCACGCCGCGACGGGCTAGCCCCCGGGCCGGGCCGAGAGGGCCGGACCGTCAGGCCGGCTTCTCGTCGTGGCCGCCGAACTGCTTTCGCATCGCGGAGAGCACCTTGTTCGCGAAGTCGTCGAGGCCGCGCGAGGAGAACCGCGAGTACAGCGCGCTCGTGAGCACCGGCGTCGGCACGCCCTCGTCGATCGCCGCGACGGCCGTCCAGCGGCCCTCGCCCGAGTCCGAGACCCGGCCGGAGTACTCGGCGAGCTCCGGCGAGTCGAGCAGCGCCGCGGCCGTGAGGTCGAGGAGCCACGACCCGACGACGCTGCCGCGCCGCCAGACCTCCGCGACCGCGGTCGTGTCGATGTCGTAGCGGTAGAACTCGGGCGACTCGAGCGGCGCGGTCTCGGCGTCACCGGTGCGCGACTTCGCGCCGGCGTTCGCGTTGCGCAGCACGTTGAACCCTTCGGCGAACGCGGCCATGAGCCCGTACTCGATGCCGTTGTGCACCATCTTCACGAAGTGCCCGGCGCCGTTCGGGCCGCAGTGGAGGTAGCCGTGCTCGGCGTCGTCGGGCTCGCCCGACCGGCCCGGCGTGCGCGGCGCGGAGTCGATCCCGGGCGCGATCGTCGCGAAGATCGGGCGCAAGCGCTGCACGACCTCGGTCTCGCCGCCGATCATCAGGCAGTAGCCCCGCTCCAGCCCCCAGACGCCGCCGCTCGTGCCGCAGTCGACGAGGTGGAGCCCGCGGTCCGCGAGCGCGGCCGCGCGCCGGATGTCGTCGCGGTAGTAGGAGTTGCCGCCGTCGATGATCGCGTCCCCCGGCGCCATGTGCGCGGCGAGCGCGTCGATCGTCTCCTGCGTGGGGCCGCCTGCCGGGACCATGACCCACACCGCACGAGGCGCGGCAAGCTTCGCGACGAGCTCCTCCATGGAGCGCGCGCCGGTCGCGCCGTCCGCCTCGAGCGACTTCACCGCGTTGTCGTCGAGGTCGAACACCACGCACCGGTGGCCGTCGCGCATGAGCCGCCGGACGAGGTTCGCCCCCATCCGCCCGAGCCCGACCATGCCGAGCTGCATCGGTGCATCGGTCGCCATTTCCGCCTCCTCGAGTCCCGTCGCCACGATCGGCGCGCGCCGGATCCGCTCGCGCCGCCAAGAAGTCAAGCACCCCCCGGGACGGCGCCGGCGGTCGGCCGGCCGCCGGGCGCGTCTCCGCAGGTGGGTCGCCCGGCAGCTCAGGTGACGGGAGCGGCGTCCTCCTCCGCGAGGTCCGCGACGGGAGGGCACGAGCAGAACAGGTGCCGGTCGCCGTACGCGTTGTCGATGCGCGCGACCGGCGGCCAGTACTTGTCCTCGCGCGTCCCGGCGGCGGGGAACGCGGCCGCCTCGCGCGAGTACGGGCGGTCCCAACCCTCGGAGAGGACCGCTCCCGCCGTGTGCGGCGCGCGGCGAAGCGCGCTGTCGCCGACCGGGACCCTCCCCGAGGCGACCTCGTCGATCTCGGCGCGGATCGCGATCATCGCGTCGCAGAATCGGTCGAGCTCGGCCTTCGGCTCCGACTCGGTCGGCTCGACCATGAGCGTGCCCGCGACCGGGAACGACATCGTCGGGGCGTGGAACCCGTAGTCCGCGAGCCGCTTCGCGACGTCCTCGGCCGTCACGGCCGTGTCCGCCGTGATCTGCCGGAGGTCGAGTATGCACTCGTGCGCGACGAGACCGCCGCGCCCCGTGTAGAGGACGGGGTAGTGGCCCGAGAGGCGCGCCGCGACGTAGTTGGCCGCGAGCACGGCGACGGCCGTCGCGTCCGCGAGCCCCCGGCCCCCCATGAGCCGGATGTACGCCCACGAGATCGGGAGCACGCCCGCCGAGCCGAACGGCGCGGCCGCGACCGCGCCGCCGCGCGCTCCGGGGCGCGCGTCGGGAACGACCGTGCTCCCGGGAAGGAACGGCGCGAGGTGCGCACGCGCGCCGACCGGCCCGACCCCGGGTCCGCCCCCGCCGTGGGGGATGCAGAATGTCTTGTGGAGGTTGAAGTGCGAGACGTCGCCACCGATGTCCGCGAGGCGGGCGACGCCGACGAGCGCGTTGAGGTTCGCCCCGTCCACGTAGACCTGGCCACCGGCATCGTGGACCGCCGCGCAGATCTCCCCGACCGCCTCCTCGTAGACGCCGTGCGTCGACGGGTACGTGAGCATGATCGCGGCGACCGTCCCCGCGTGCGCCGAGATCTTCGCGCGTAGGTCGTCGACGTCGACGTTCCCGTCGACGTCGCACGCGACCGCGACGACGCGCAGCCCGGCCATCGCCGCGCTCGCTGCGTTCGTGCCGTGCGCGGAAGTCGGGATGAGGCAGACCGTCCGTCGGTCGTCGCCGCGCGACTCGTGGTAGCGGCGGATCGCGAGCAGCCCCGCGAGCTCGCCCTGCGAGCCGGCGTTCGGCTGGACGCTCACCGCGTCGTAGCCCGAGATCTCGCCCAGCCACGCCTCGAGGTCGCCGACGAGCGACGTGTAGCCGGCCGCCTGCTCGAGCGGCGCGAACGGGTGGACGTCGGTGAAGCCCGGCCAGCTCACGGCCGCCATCTCCGCGGTCGCGTTGAGCTTCATCGTGCACGAGCCCAACGGGATCATCGTGCGGTCGAGCGCGAGGTCCCGCGACGCGAGGCGGCGGACGTAGCGCAGCATCTCGGTCTCCGAGTGGTGCCGCGAGAACACCGGGTGCGTGAGGTACGGGCTCCGGCGGAGCGCGTCCGGGCCGAGGGGGCTCGTGGCCGCGGCGTCGAGCTCGTCGACCGGCACCTCGACGCCGAACGACGCGAGCACCGACGCGACGAGCGCCCGGGTGGAGCGCTCGTCGAGCGAGATCCCGACCGACCCGCCCGGGAGTCGCCGAAGGTTGATCCGCCGGCTCGCAGCGCTCGCGAGCACCTCGGACGTCCGGTCGCCGGTCGACACCGCGATCGTGTCGAAAAAGCGCGTCGTTCTGACCTCGTGGCCACCACGGCGCAGCCCCTCGGCGAGCACGACCGTGAGCCGGTGGACGCGCTCGGCGATCGCCCGCAGCCCGTCGGGCCCGTGGTACGCGGCGTAGAAGCCGGCGACGACCGCGAGCAGCGCCTGGGACGTGCAGATGTTGCTCGTCGCCCGCTCGCGCCGGATGTGCTGCTCACGCGCCTGAAGCGCGAGCCGCAGCGCCGGGTCGCCCGCGGCGTCGACCGAGACCCCGACGATCCGGCCGGGGAGCAGCCGCTGGTGTGCGGCGCGCGTCGCGATGAACGCGGCGTGCGGGCCACCGAACCACAGCGGGACGCCGAAGCGCTGGGCGCTCCCGACCGCGATGTCCGCGCCCGCGTCCCCCGGCGCGTGGAGCAGCGTCAGCGCGAGCAGGTCGGTGGCGACGACCACGAGCGCGCCCGCCGCGTGCGCGGTGTCGCAGATCGGCCTGAGGTCGCGGACCTCGCCGGTCGTCGACGGGTACTGGACGAGCACGCCGCACGGGTCCGGCGCGGCGGTCGCGAGGTGCGCGGCATCGGCGACGACGACCTCGATCCCGCGCGCGGCGGCGCGTGTCGCGACGACCTCGAGGGTCTGCGGATGGCAGGCGGCGTCGACGACGAACGCGCCGCGGCCCCGGCTCGCCGCGTGGCACATCCCCATCGCTTCGGCGCAGGCGGTCGCCTCGTCGAGCAGGGACGCGTTCGCGACCTCGAGGGCCGTCAGGTCCGCGACCGCGGTCTGGAAGTTGAGCAGCGCCTCGAGGCGTCCCTGGCTGATCTCGGGCTGGTACGGCGTGTACGCCGTGTACCAGCCGGGATCCTCGAGGACGTTGCGCTGGAGGACCGGCGGCGTCACGCACGCGCCGTAGCCCATGCCGATGAGCGACGTCCACGTGGCGTTCCTCGACGCGAGCTCGCGCAGCTCGTCGAGGACGCCCGCCTCGTCGGTGGGCGGCGGCAGCGCGAGCGGGCGCGTGGACCGGATGCTCGCGGGCACGACCCGCTCGACGAGCTCCTCGAGGCTCGCGAGCCCGAGGGTCGCGAGCATGTCCCGCCGGTCCGTCGCGTCGGGGCCGATGTGGCGACGCGCGAACGCGTCAGGGTCGTCGAGCTCGCGCAGCCGGCGAAGCGTCATGGGGGTCTCCCTCGTGGGAACGGCGCCGGCCGCGCCCCAAGTGCCGGGGCGCGCGAGCGGCGGGGTCGTCGAAGTGCGCGTCGTGCGCCCGTCCCCCTCTGTCCTTGCACCTGAGAGCTTCGCCGGCGCCGTGCCGGCTTGGTCCTTCGGTGAGCGAGCCGGGCCGCCCTCCACGGGCGACGGACGGCTCGCTGCTCTCCAGAGGCGACCTCGCGCTGCAGTCCATCTGCCTGAGAGATTCCAGGGAGGTTGCTCCTTCGGCGCCCCGAGGGGGCTCTCCTGCAGCGTTCAACGGTCAGCGGCCCGAGGCTACCAGCGCACGCGGCCGGCGCGTGGCCGAGCGCGAGCGGCCGCGGCGCGTACGCGAGGATGCGTGCGTGGGTGACGAGCCTCGCGAGACCCGGGTCCGCTCCGCGGGCAGGATCCTGCTCGTCGACGCGCGCTCGCGGGTGCTGCTCCTGTCGTGCAGGGACCCGTCGCGTCCCGAGGACGGCTCGTGGTGGTTCACGCCCGGCGGCGGGGCGGAGGCCGGCGAGAGCGTCGAGGACGCCGCCCGGCGGGAGGCGCTCGAGGAGACCGGCCTCGACGTGCGTGCGCTCGGCGCTCCCGTGCACCGCCGCCACGCGTCGTTCGACTTCGAGGGCGTCCACTACGAGCAGGACGACGTCTTCTACCTCGTGCGCGTGCACTCCCACGAGGTCGACTGCGCCGCGCTGACCGACGACGAGCGACGCGTCATGACCGGTCACCGATGGTGGGCCGAGGACGAGCTCGCGACGACGGACGAGACCGTCTACCCCGCAGAGCTGCTCGACGTGCTGCGCGCTGCGGGCGCGTTCGTCGGCGACGCGACCTGAGCGCCGCCCACGGCGCGCTCAGCCGTGGGTCGCGTTGCGCCCGCCGACGAGCTGGTCGAGCGCCCGGTAGAGCAGGTCCCAGGCGCCGAGGTCGCGCCTCGGGAAGTCGCGGACCTCGGTCTCGAGCGTGACCCCGGCCCACGGGTTGTACGCGGGCGGGTCGTAGAGCTCGACCGCGTAGTTGCCCGCCTCGTGGGTGCCGGACCGGTCGTTGCGGATCACCGCCCGCGCGATGTCGGTGTGCGGCCGGTGCTTCTCCTGCGGGTCGTCGGGATCGACCTGGTCCGGCCAGCGTTCGACCTTCACGATGATCATCTGGGCGCCTCTCCGGTCTCGATCGGGTGCGGACCTCGGTCGAGCATGGCATACCTCCGCCGATCGACGGCGCCCGCTCGGACCGGCACGAGCTCGTGCATGAGCGCCTCCACGCTCCGCGCGATCTCGGTCTTCGTGGCACGCCGGCCGTCGAGGTCCGCGCCGCACACCGCGGCGAACCGCCCGCGTACGCCGAGGCGCTCGAGGATCCTGGCGGCGAACACCTCGGGCTTCGAGGTCACGAGCGCGAGGCGCACGCACGCCGAGTCGAGCTCCGCGAGCAGGTCCGATATGCCCTCGTACAGCGAGCACTCGAACATCCCGCGCGCCGCGAAGTACTCGCGGTACGCGACGACCGCCCGATCGGTCTCGGCCGCGTCGAAGCCGAACGCGTCGTGGAACGCCTGGCGCATCGGCGGCCCCATGAGGGCGCGCAGCGCGCCGGCCCCGGGTGACGCGACGCCGAGCGCAGCGAGGGCGTGCTCGACGGACGCGACGATGCCGGGGGCGGAGTCCGCGAGGGTCCCGTCGAGATCGAGCAGGACCACCGACGGCGCCACGCCGGCGAAGCGTAGCGACGAACGCGCCGCGGGCCACCGGCGCGGGCGCGGGCGCCGCGGCACGGCGCGGGTGGGGCGCCCGCGCACGGGGCACAGGCCGCGCGACGGGCGCCCGCGCCCCGGAAGGCCGTAGCGTCGTGCCGTGCGCGCGACGTGGCTATCGGCTCGGGCGATCGGCATGCACGTCGCGCTTGCGGTGTCGCTTCCGCTCTTCGGCTGGGCAGCGTGGTGGCAGCTCCATCGCGCGCTCGCCGGCAACGGGCTCAGCTGGGCGTACACGTTCGAGTGGCCGTTCTTCGGGCTGTACGCAGTGGTCACCTGGGGGCGGCTCGTCCACGACGTCGCCGCGGACCGGGTCGCGAAGGCGCCGGGTGACGGCGACGACGACGCGCCCGCCGCGGCAGGCGGCGTGCCGGCCGTCGGGCGCGACGCTGGCGCCGGCGACCAGCTCGAGGCGTACAACGCCTACCTTGCGTCGCTCGCGGCACGCGACGGGCACAGGCGGCGCTGAGCGGGCGGCGTGCGGTGCGGCGCGCTCCGGCCCGCTACGCCTCGGGCGGCGTTCCGGCGGCGCCCTCGAAGCCGAGCGCGAGCGAGTTGATGCAGTAGCGCTTCGCGTCGTCGCCGGGCCCGTCGTCGAACACGTGGCCGAGGTGCGAGCCGCACGCCCGGCACAGGACCTCGACGCGCACCATGTGGTGGCTCCGGTCCTCTCGCAGCTCAACCGCGTCGGCGACCGCCGGCTCCGTGAAGCTCGGCCACCCCGAGCCCGAGTCGAACTTCGACCCGGACGAGAACAGCGCCGTGCCGCACGCCGCGCACCGGTAGGTGCCGTCGTCGTGGCAGTCGACGTACTCGCCGGAGAACGGCCGCTCGGTCGCCGCGCGGCGGAGCACCTCGTAGCGCTCGGGCGCGAGCAGCCCTCGCCACTCCTCGTCCGTCCGCTCGACCGCGTCGCCCATCTCTACCTCCCCGAGGATCCGTCCCACGGCCAGGCTACGGCGCAGCGACCCGGCACCGGTCGCCGGTCGCCGTCCCACCCGAGGAGCATCGCCCGCACGGGTGCCGCGGAGGCGGGTCCCCTACTTCGGCAGTCCTGCGAGCGTCACGGTCGCCGTGTGCGACACGCCGGTCGTGTCGACGAAGGTGACCGTGATCTGGTCGCCGGGCTTGTGCGAGGAGATCACCTGCTGGAGGGCCGTGATCGACGTCGTCGGTGTGGACCCGACGGCCGTGATCGTGTCGCCGGCGGCGATTCCGGCCGCCTGTGCGGGCCCGCCGATCGAGACGTCGGACACCGCGACCCCCGCGACGCCGCTCGAGGTGCCGAAGTTGCCGAATCCGAACGACGAGGAGGTCCCCTCGAAGATCCCGAGGAACGCGCTCTCGCCGAGGATCACGCCGCTGGTCGCGTCGCCCTTCTCGATCTGCTGGACGATCGAGCGGGCCTCGTTGATCGGGATCGCGAACCCGAGCGTCGTGCCGGACCCCGACGAGGAGGAGGCGGCCGTGTCCATCCCGATCACCTGGCCGTGGGCGTTCACGAGCGGACCGCCCGAGTCACCGGGCTGGATCGGCGCGTCGGTCTCGATGAGGTTGTGGAGCGTCTCACTCGTCGTCGTGAGCGACTGGTCGCTCGCGGTGATCGTCCGGCCGAGCGCCGAGACGATCCCGGTGACCGTCGTCGGCTGCTGGCCGAATCCGAGCGCGTTCCCGATCGCGACGACGGCGTTGCCGACCGCGACCGCCGAGGAGTTGCCGAGCGACACGGTCGGAAGGGTCCCCGAGTAGCCCTCGATCTGGAGGAGGGCGACGTCCTTCGTCGGGTCGACGCCGATGACCGACGCCGCGTACGAGCCCGAGTGGCCCTGGATGTGCACCGAGATCGTCGTCGCGTTCTCGACGACGTGGTTGTTCGTGAGCACCTCGCCGGAGGACGTGATGATCATGCCGGTGCCGGCAGCCTGCGACTGGCCTTGGCTCGCGGGGCTCGCGACGTTCGTGTTGATGTCGACGACCGCGGGCGTGACGGCCTTCGCGATCGCCGCGATCGACTCGCTCGGGCCGGTCGCCGCCTGCGTCGAGCGGGCGGGCGACGGGATGACCGGGACGTGCGAGGGAACCGACGTCGTCGACGACCCGGTCCCGAGCGCGACGCCGAGGCCCGCACCGACGCCGCCCGCGAGCAGGGCCGCCGCCGCGGCGACCGCCACGACGCGGTGCCGACCGGCGGGACGCGGGGCGGACGGCTCGTACGCGCCGCCCGCGCCCGGCCATCCGCCTGCGCTCGGCGGCGGTGGTGCACCACCGCCGGCGTCGTCGCCCGCGTACCACGGAGCCGGCGCGCCGCCGGCGACCGCGTCCTGCGCCGGCTGGTCGGGGGCCGTCGCGCCCGGCCCGACCGGCACCTCGTGCGCCATCGGCGGCATCGAGAGTGGCATCGGCGACTCGAACGTCGCCGCGACGCGGGGCGCCGCGACCGCGTCCGCCGCGGTCGGCACGAGCTCGCCCGTCGCCTCGACCGGGGCCCCGGTGGGGCCGGCCGCGCCCGGTCCGCCCGTGGCCGCCGGGTCCACCGGCCGCACATCGTCCCGGGTCGTCTCGCCGTGCTCGTCCATCGACCTCACCTCAGTCTCTCGGAGGGAAACCGCCGCGCTCGCGCACGGCCCCTCGGCCTCGGCGCCGCATCGTCCGGCACCCGTTTCTGCCGACAGCTTGCAGGGCCACCCTTCAGCGCCCCTGAGGTCCCTCTGGGAAGCGCCTGTGAAACGCGGACGCCCCGGTCAGCGGGCTCCGGCGATGCCCCGCGGCGGCACGACCGGGGCCGTGCCCGCCGGCGGAGGCACCCCGGTCGTCTCGACCACCGCCGCCCCGAACGCGAACACCGCTCCAGCCTGCGACAGGAGCCAGTAGCCGGGCCCCGCCGCCGCCGGTGGCACTGCGATGCCGATCACCCTACCGACGACGCGGCCGGACCGGGCGGGCGCGGGACCGGCGCCGCCGGCTCCCTGGACGCGGCCCGTCGAGCTCACGACGTAGAAGCCGTCCGAGACCGTCGCCGCCGCGATCGCGACGATGCCGCCCGGGAACCGCGTGACCCGGCCGATCCCCGCGCTGCGCGCGGTACCGAACGCGAACACCTGGCCCGTCGAGCTCGCGAGCCAGTACCCGCGGCCGTGATCGGCCGCGGCGATGCCGACGATCGTGCCGCGCAGCTCGTGGGCGGGGACCGAGCCGAGCGTGCGGTCGGCGCCGAACCCGTAGACGTGGCCGGTCGCGCTCGCGACCCAGTAGCCGGCGCCTCCCGGGCGGGCCGCGATCCCGACGATCGGCGCGTCGAGGTACCGGCGCCCGACCGAGCCGTGGAACGGCGCCGCGCCGAACGCGTGGACCGTGCCGACCGAGCTCACGGTCCAGTAGCCCGCGCCGCTCGGCTCGACCGCGACGGCGACCGTCGACCCACCGAGACGCGCCCGTGACGACGGCGCGACGAGGCCGACCGAGTCGGTCCGTCCCGCCGCGTCGACGGTCACGTAGCCCTGCGGGGGCGGCGGGGGCGGCGGGGGCGGCAGGACCACGAGCGTGAACCCGAGGCGGCCGACCGCGCCGAGCGCGTCGGAGACCCCGAGGTCGATCCGGTAGCGGCCCGCGCGCCCGGGCCGGCCCGACAGCACGCCGGACGAGGTGAGGACGAGCCCGCCCGGGATCCCGCCGTTCGGGACGATCCACGAGTAGGGCGCGGTGCCGCCCGTCGCGGCCAGCGTGACCGAGTACGGCTGGCCGACCTGGCCCTGTGGAAGCGTCATCGCGGTCACGACCGGGCCCGTGCCCACGGAGAGCACGAAGGCCGCGCTCACCCGAGTGCCCGTCGCGTCGACGACCGCGACGGCCACCTCCTGGCTCCCCGTCGCGCTCGGCGTGCCGACGAGCAACCCACCCCTGCCGAGGGTGAGCCCGGGCGGGAGCGCGGCCGGCTCCCACACGTACGGCGGCGTCCCGCCGCTCGCGAGCAGCGCGACCGAGAGGTACTCGCCCGTCTCGGCGGGCGGGAGCGCGGCCGTCGCGATCGTGAGCGGCACGGTCGCGCCCTGCGCGGCGGCGCGCCCGATCCCGGTCGAGGCCGTCGCGAGGAGCACCGCGACGAGGAGGGCCGCCGTCGCGCCCGCACGGGCCGCATGCGCGCGGATCAGCTCACCCCACCACGTCGGCGGGCGCGAAGCCCGTCACCGGCGAGGGCAGCGACGCGTGCGCCGAGGAGCCGAAGAACGGCGCCGAGGCCGAGTTGTAGACGCTGCCCCGGGACGTCACGAGGTAGTACCCCGCGCCGTCCGCGGTGACCGCGAAGCCCGTGACCGACCCGGCGAGCCGTCCGTGTGGTGCGGGCGCGCCGAGCGGCCGCGCGCCGCCGACCCCGTAGACCGATCCCGAGGACGTCGCGAGGTAGCAGCCGGGGCCGGTCGGGCTCGCCGCGATCGCGACCACTCGGCCGGACGAGTGCGCGATCGCCGGCGCGGCGCGCGGCGTCGCGTCCCCGTAGCCGAGCACCTCTCCCGAGGCCGTGGCGACCCAGTACCCGCGGCCGTCGGGCGTGGTCGCGAACGCGACGACGCGGGACGCGAGGTGCGCGTGCACCGGCGAGCCGTAGAAGCGGGCGTCGCCGAAGACGAACACGTTGCCCGCGGAGGTCACGAGGTAGTAGCCCCTCGCGTCCGGCGACGCCGCCATCGCGACGACCGGCCGACCCGAGAGCAAGGCGTGGGCCTTCGACCCGAAGAAGCCCGCATCGCCGTAGTTGTAGACGCCGCCGGCAGCCCCGGCGAGGTAGTAGCCGCCGGCGTCCGGGGTCGGGACGATCGCGACGACCGCCGAGGGCGCGGGCCGCGACGGCGAGGAGAACGGCCGTGCGGCGCCCTGGTGCTCGACCGAGCCGGACGAGGTGACGTACCAGTACCCGGCCGTGCGCCGCTCGAGCACGACGACGGAGAGCACCTGGGTCGCGGGGGCGCCGACCGAGTCCGACGCCGTCAGCGTCACCGAGTAATGGCCGACGCTCGACGCCGCGGGCACGCCCGCGAGCGTCGCGGTCCCGTTCGCCCCGCGGGCGAGGGTCACGCCGGCGGGAAGGGACCCTGAGACGGTCACGGCCGGCGCCGGGGCGCCTGCGGTCGTCACCGTGAACGCGCCGTAGGCTCCCGCGGCGAACGTCGCCGTCGCCGCGCTCGTGATCGACGGCGGCAGGCCCGCGAGGTACAGCTCGGCGGCGGAGGTCACGCTCGACGCACCGGTCTCGCCCCCGGCCGCGAGGACGTAGCCGCCGGGGAGCACGGCGACCGACGCGAACGCCCGGGCGGTCCCGAGCGCGCCCGTGGCCTGCCAGGTCCCCGTGACCGGCGAGTACGTCGCCGTCGCTCCCGTCGAGCTCTGACCCGGGTCGACGAGGCCGCCGAGGTACAAGACGTAGCCGCTCGGGAGGGGAACTGCCTCCGCCCCGTACGAGCCCGCCCCGGGAAGCGACCCGGTCGTCGCCCACGTCGCGGTCGCGGGGTCGAACAGCTCGGCGGCGGGCGTCGGGGTCCCCGCGGTCGTCGTCGACCCACCCGCAACGAGGACGTCGCCATTCGCGAGGCGCGCCGCGCTGGCCCACTGGACCGCGAGCGGCATCGGCGGCGTCGAGGTCCACCGGCCGCGCGCGACCGAGTAGACCGCGCTCGACGACGTCGTCGAGCGCGCGCCGTTCAACAGCTCGTTCTCGCCTCCTGCGACGAGCACGTCACCGTTTGCGAGCTGGGCCGCGACCGCGTCCACGACGCCCGCACCGGGCATGCCGCTCGCGCGGGTCCAGCTCCGGCTCGCCGGGTGGTAGAGCTCGACGTCCGCCGTCGCGCTCGTCGCGTTGCGCACGACGCGCGCGCCGCCCGCCACGAGGACCAGGCCGTTCGCGAGCCGGACGGACACGGCGCCGAAGACCGCGAGCTTCGCGGGGAGCGGGGCCACGGAGCTCCAGCTCCCGGTCGCCGGGTCGTACAGCTCGGCCGCGCCGGTGGGGGTGAGCGCGCCGTTGGCCGGCGTGTCCCCGCCGACGACGAGCACCTCGCCGTTCGCGAGCAGCGCCGCGGTCGCGTCGCCCACCGCGATCGGCATCGACCCGGTCGCAGTGAAGCGCCCGGTCGCCGGGTTGTACAGCTCCGCGGTCGCGGTCGCGCCGACCGCGCCGTTCGTCACGGTCTTGCCGCCCGCGACGAGGACCTGGCCGTTCGCGAGCACGGTGGTCGTCGCCTCGGTCCGCGCCGTCACGAGCGGAGCGGTCGCGGACCACGCCCCGAGCGTCGCCGCGCTCGCCGGCCCGGCGACGAGCCCGGCGCCGGCGAGAGCGGCGAGACTTGCGCCGAGCGCGAACGCGCGAACGAGCGCGCGAAACCCTAACAACTTGCATTTCCGTGCCATTGGCCCAACCAAGCTACGCGTTGCGGCCGGCGATTGCAACGCGCCCGGTCGCTCCCGTCCTCACGCGAGCGCGACGAGGTCGCGCAGCTCCGCGCTCCAGTGGTCCTCGACGCCGTCCGGCATGAGCAGCACGCGCTCGGGGTCGAGCGCCTCGACCGCCCCCGGGTCGTGGGTGACGAGCACGATCGCCCCGCGGTACGAGGCGAGCGCCGCGAGCACCTCGGCCCGGCTCGCCGGATCGAGGTTGTTCGTCGGCTCGTCGAGGAGCAGGACGTTCGCGGAGGAGACGACGAGCGCGGCGAGCGCCAGGCGCGTCTTCTCCCCGCCGGACAGCGTGCCCGCGACCTGGTCGACGCGGTCGCCGCCGAAGAGGAACGCGCCGAGGATCCGGCGCAGCTCGACGTCGGTGAGGGCCACGGGCGCCTGGCGCCGGAGGTTCTCGAACACGGTCGAGCGCGCGTCGAGCGTCTCGTGCTCCTGCGCGTAGTAGCCGAGCCGGAGCCCGTGCCCGTGCTGCACCTCGCCGGTGTCCGGGGGCTCGACGCCCGCGAGGACGCGCAGGAGCGTCGTCTTGCCCGCGCCGTTCAGCCCGAGGACGACGACCCGGCTCCCCCGGTCGATCGCGAGGTCGACGTCCTCGAAGACCTCGAGCGAGCCGTAGAGCTTCGACAGACCCTGCGCGCTGAGCGGCGTCCGGCCGCACGCCGCCGGCTCCGGGAAGCGGAGCTTCGCAACCTTCTCCTTCTGGCGGACGTCACCGAGCCCTTCGACGAGGCGCGACGCCCGGCGGTCGAGCTGGTGCGCGGCGCGCGCCTTCGTCGCGGTCGCGCGCATCCGGTCCGCCTGCGAGCGCAGCGAGACGATCTTGCGCTCGGCGTTCGCGCGCTCGCGGTGGCGCCGGCGCTCGTCCGCGGCGACCTGCGCGACGTACGCGCGCCAGCCCATGTTGTACACGTCGAGGACCTGGCGGTTCGCGTCGAGGTGGAAGACGCGGTTCACGGTCGCCTCGAGCAGCTCGGTGTCGTGGCTGATCACGACGACGCCGCCGGTGTGGCCCCGGAGGAACCCGCGCAGCCAGGTGATCGAGTCGGCGTCGAGGTGGTTCGTCGGCTCGTCCAGCAGCAGCGCCTGGGCGCCGGAGAACAGCACGCGCGCGAGCTCGACCCGGCGCCGCTGGCCGCCCGAGAGCGTGCCGAGCCGCTGGGTGAGCACGCGCTCCGCGAGGCCGAGGCTGGACGCGATCGACGCGGCCTCCGCCTCCGCGGCCCAGCCGCCGAGCGCGACGAAGCGCTCCTCGAGCGACGAGTAGCGGCGCATCGCGGCCTCGCGTCCGGACTCGTCCGAGGTGCTCATCTTCGCCGCCGCGTCCGCGAGGTCGCGGGCGACCACGTCGAGGCCGCGGGCGGACAAGATACGGTCGCGCGCGAGAACTTCGAGGTCGCCCGTGCGCGGGTCCTGGGGCAGGTAGGCGATCGCTCCGGAGCGCCGCAGCGTCCCGCCCGCCGGGAGGGACTCGCCTGCGAGCACTCTCGTGAGCGTCGTCTTGCCCGCGCCATTTCTCCCGACGAGGCCGACCCGGTCGCCCGGGGCAACTTGGAAGGTCGCCCCCGAGAGCAGGATCCGCCCGCCGGCGGCGAGCTCGAGGTCGGAGGCGGAGAGCATGGTTTCGAGGTGGTGGCGAGGCGCGCGGGGACTCCCCGGCGTGCGGTCGGCGCCCACCAGCATCGCGCCGAATCGCGCGCCCCCGCGCGCAGCTTCGGGCGCCGGCCCGCGCTCGTGGCACGCGCCCGACGCCAGCGCCGCCCCGCCGGCGCGACCCGGTAGCGTTGCGGCGATGCGCGGACCGGTCGCGCTCGTCGGAAGCGGCGAGTTCCTCGAGGTGATGGAGCCGGTCGACGCGTCGCTCCTCGAGGGCCGCGCGCCGCGGGCCGTGTTCCTGCCGACGGCCGCCGCGGAGGACGGCGACGCGCGCGTCGACTACTGGCTCGAGCTCGGAACCCGCCACTTCACGAAGCTCGGCGTCGAGGCCGTGCCGCTCCGGGTGCTCGACCGCGACGAGGCGCAGCGGGCCGACCTTGCGGCGGCCGTCGCGGGCGCGGGACTCGTCTACCTCTCCGGTGGGAACCCGGGCTACCTCGCGGACACCCTGCGCGCGACCGCCGTGTGGCGCGCGGTGCTCGACGCGTGGGAGGCGGGCGCGGCGCTCGCGGGCTGCTCGGCGGGCGCGTGCGCGCTGAGCGCGGTCGCGGACGACTTCCGCCGGCCCGGCAGGTTCTCGGGCCGGGGCCTCGACGTCGTCCCGCAGGTCGCGACCATCCCGCACTTCGACCGCTTCTCCAGCTACGCCCCGGACCTCGCGGACCGCGTGCTCGCGACGACGCCGCCCGCGGTCGAGGTCCTCGGCATCGACGAGGACACCGCGCTCGTCGGCGGTCCGGACTGCTTCACGGTCGCGGGACGCCAGGCCGTGTGGCACCTCAGCCGAGACGGGCGCCGGACGCGCTACGGGGCGGGCGAGCAGGTCGTGCTCCTGCCGGCGGGCGCCGGTTAGCGCCGTGGCCGCCGGAACGGTCCCCCGGGGCGTCGCCCGTGTTGCGGACGCGGCGCTCGAGGCGTCCGTCGTCGCGAGCTTCGGGCGCCCCGGGTACCTCGCGCGGCGCGCCCTCTACGGGTGGGGGCCGCCGGCGAGCGACGGCGCCGGCCGGGTCGCGGTCGTGACCGGCGCCTCCTCGGGCATCGGGCGCGCCGTCGCCGAGGCGCTCGTGCGAAGCAGGTGGTCGGTCGTCGCGGTCTCGAGGGACCCGGGGCGCAACGCCGCGTGTGTCGACGAGCTCCGTGCGATCGCTGCAGGAGACCGCGACGCCGGCCGCGTGACCGGCGCAGTCGCGGACCTCTCCGACCTCGGCGAGGTACGCGAGCTCGGCTCCGCGCTGCGCGCCGAGCACGTGCGCCTCGACGCGCTCGTCCACGACGCCGGAGTGCTCCATCGGACCTTCCACCGCACGGACCAGGGGTTCGAGGCGACCTTCGCGCTCCACGTGCTCGGCCCGACCCTGCTGAGCGCGCTCCTCCTCGACCTGTTGCGCGCCGCGGGCGCGTCCGGAGCCGGGTCGCGCGTCGTGACCGTCTCGTCGGGCGGGATGTACCCCTCCCGCCTCGACCTCGAGCGCCTCGAGCACGCGGCGCCCGCGAGCTACCACGGTGCCGTCGCGTACTCGCTCGCGAAGCGGGCGCAGGTCGAGCTCGGCGTCGAGTGGGCGCGCCGGCTCGCGCGCACGGGCGTCGTCGCGCTGACGATGCACCCGGGGTGGGTCGCGACACGCTCGCTCGACGCAGGCCTCCCGGCCTTCGCCCGGGCCGCGCGTGGCCTGTTGCGCACCCCCGAGCAGGGCGCGGACACCGCGGTCTGGCTCGCGTGCGCGCCGAGGGAGGAGGTCGCCGGCGGCGGCTTCTACCTCGACCGCCGGCCGCGCGCGCTCCACCTCACGCCCTGGACGCGCACGACGGCCGTCGAGCGGTCCCGGGCGCTCGACCGGGTCGCGACGCTCGCGGGAGCCGACGTGCCGAGCGCGTCCGGCCGGTGAGCGCACGCACGTCCCGGCCACCCCGCCTCCGGTGGCCGCGCGGGCCGGGACATCCGCTGCGCCCGCCGGCTCCGTAGCAGTTCCCGGAGAGACCGGCGCGCCGGGCGCGGTGGCGGTGGCGGTGGCGGTGGCGGTGGCGGTGGCGGTGGCGGTGGCGGTGGCGGTGGCGGTGGCGGTGGCGGTGGCGAGCAGGTCGCGCGACCGCGGTGCGAGACGGCTACGACAGTCGGGACGGCTACGACGGTCGGGACGGTCGGGACGGGCGAGACGGCTACGACGGGCGAGGTTCGGGCAGATGAGGATCGCGATCATCGGTGCCGGCGTCTCGGGTCTCGTCGCGGCGCATCTGCTCCACCCGCAGCACGAGATCACGGTCTTCGAGCAGAACGGCTACCTCGGCGGCCACGCGCACACGGTGCGCGTGCCGCTCGACGACTGCGACCTCGACGTCGACACCGGGTTCATCGTGTACAACGACTGCAACTACCCGCTGTTCTCGCGCCTTCTCGGAGATCTCGAGGTCGCGACCGAGAAGAGCGCGATGTCGTTCTCGGTGTCGCACCGCCCGAGCGGCTTCGAGTACCGGGCGACGAACGCCGACACGATCTTCGCCGAGCGGCACAACCTGCTGCGCCCGTCGTTCCACCGCATGCTCGTCGACATCGCGCGCTTCAACCGGGCCGGCCGGCGCCTGCTCGAGCGCGGCGACGACTCGCGGACCCTCGGCGAGCTCCTCGCGGGCCACGGCTTCTCCCGCCGGCTGCGGGACCACTTCGTCGTGCCGCTCGGGTCATCGATCTGGTCGGCTGACCCCGCGACCTTCGACGAGATCCCGGCGTCGACGTACGCGCGCTTCATGGCGAACCACGGCCTGCTCGGCTTCCGCGACCAGCCCCAGTGGCGCACGATCTCGGGCGGCGCCGCCCGCTACGTCGCGGCGCTCAGCCGGCCCTTTCGCGACCGCGTCCAGCGCTCGGTCCGGGTCGACAAGGTCGTGCGCCGCGACCGCACGGTCGAGGTGCACAGCGACGGCGGCGAGGCGTGGGTGTTCGACCGTGTCGTCGTCGCGGCGCACTCGGACCAGGCGCTCGCGCTGCTCTCGGACCCGTCCCCCGCCGAGCGGGCCGTGCTCGGTGCGATCCGCTACCAGGAGAACGTCGCGACCCTGCACACGGACACGACCATGCTCCCGAGGAGCCGCCGGGCCTGGGCGAGCTGGAACCACCACCTCCTCGACGAGCGGACGGGTCGCGCTACCCTGACGTATCACATGAACCAGCTCCAGGCGATCGACTCGCGCCACGAGATCCTCGTGACGCTGAACCGCGAGGACGACATCGACCCGGCGACCGTGCTCGGCTCCTACAGCTACGCGCACCCGGTCTTCGACGCGGCGGCCGTGCGGGCGCAGGGGCGCCGCTCGGAGATCCAGGGCCACCGCGGCACGTACTACTGCGGTGCGTACTGGGGATACGGCTTCCACGAGGACGGGGTCCGCAGCGCGTACGACGTCGCGCGCCTGCTCGGCGTCCCCGTCTGAGGCCGCCGGAGCCGGCGTGCGCAGCGCGCTGTACGAGGGCGCCGTCCGGCACCGCCGGTTCGTGCCGGCCCCGCACGGGTTCCGCCGGCGCGTCGCGATGGCCTACGTGGACCTCGCCGAGCTCGGGCCCGGCGGCGCGCTCGACGGCATCGTCGCGACGCGCCGCGGGGCCCTTCTGCGCTTCGAGCGCCGCGACTACCTCGGCCCGCCCGACGTCCCGCTCGACACCGCCGTGCGCGACCTCGTCGAGCGGCGCACGGGGGTCCGCCCCCTCGGCCCGGTGCGCATGCTCGCCCAGCTGCGCACCGCCGGGTGGAACTTCAACCCGATCACCCTCTACTACTGCCTGAGCCGCGACGGCACCCGGCTCGAGGCCGTCGTGTTCGAGGTCACGAGCACCCCCTGGGCCGAGCGCGCCGCGTACGTCGTGCGAGCCGGCGGCGACGGACGCGTCCGGGACGCGAGAATGTCGAAAGTGCTCCACGTGTCGCCGTTCATGCCGATGGACCTCGAGTACCGGTTCTCGTGCGGCCTGCCCGCCGAGCGGCTCTCCGTGCGCTTCGAGCTCTGGCGGGACGGTGCCCGGTACTTCGACGCGGACCTGTGGTGCGCGCGCGCCGCGCCGCTCGACCGCCGCGGCATCCGCCGCCTGCTCGTCCGCCACCCGCTCATGCCGCTCGTCGTGTCGGCGTCGATCTACGTCGAGGCCGTGCGGCTGCTTCGCGCGCGCGTGCCGTTCCACCCGCACCCGGGCACCCGCGCCGGCCGGGCCGCAGCGGGCGCCCCGTCGCGGCCATCGACGGGCGCTCGGCGGGCCGTCGCCGGGCGGGAGGTCGCGTGAGCCGGCGCGCGCGCGCCCGGCTCGGGCCGGGCGACGCGCCGCCGAGCATCGCGGACACGGCCGCGGCGGCCGCCGGCAAGCCGCCCGCAAGGCGGCGCAAGGGCGCCCGGGACCTCGCGGCACGGGCGCTCGTGCTCGGGCTGCTCGGGAGGGTGCGCAACGGTGCGGTCATCGTGAACGACGGCGGGCGCCGCCACCTCTGCGGCCGGCCGGTCGCGGGCGAGCCCGTGCCCGAGGTCGTCGTCACCTCGAACCGCGTCTGGCGCGCGGTCGCGTCCGAGGGGAGCGCGGGGCTCGGGCGCGCGTGGTTCTCCGGCTGGTGGACGTGCGCGTCCCTCGACGACCTCACGATGTTCCTGCGGGTGATCGTCCGCAACCTCGACGCGATCGAGCACGCGAGCGCACTCGGCGGGCGGCTCCGGGCACCGGTCCGGCGGATGCTCACGAGGCCGGACGACCGCACGGGCAACACCGAGGTCGACCGCCGGAACGCGCGCGCACACTACGACCTCGGCAACGAGTTCTTCGCGCTCTTCCTCGACGAGTCGATGACCTACTCGTCCGCGATCTTCCCGAGCCCGTCGGCGTCGCTCCACGAAGCGCAGGTCGAGAAGCTCGAGCGGGTCTGCCGCAAGCTCTCGCTCTCCGCGGAGCACCACGTGCTCGAGATCGGCACGGGCTGGGGGAGCTTCGCGATCCACGCCGCGTCCCGCTACGGCTGCAAGGTCACGACGACGACGGTCTCCGAGCGCCAGCACGAGCTCGCGAGCGACCGGGTGAAGGCCGCGGGCCTCGAGGACCTCGTCACGGTGCTCAGGCAGGACTACCGCGACGTCACCGGCACCTACGACCGCGTCGTCTCGATCGAGATGGTCGAGGCGCTCGACTGGCGCCAGTACGACCGCTACTTCGCGACGTGCTCGGAGCGCCTCGCGCCCGACGGGCTCATGGCGCTCCAGGCGATCGTCATCGCCGACCAGGTCTACGAGCGGGCCAAGCGCACCGAGGACTTCGTGAAGCGCTACGTCTTCCCCGGCTCCTCGATACCGTCCGTCGCCGCGATCGCCGACTCGCTCGCCCGCGCGACCGACATGCGCCTCGTGTCCCTCGAGGACATCGGGCACCACTACGCGGAGACCCTCCGGCGGTGGCGGCGGAGCTTCGCCGAGCACGAGCCCGAGATGGGCGCGCTCGGCATCGACGAGACCTCGCGGCGGCTCTTCGAGTTCTACCTCTGCTACTGCGAGGCCGCGTTCTGCGAGCGCCGCATCGGCGACGTGCAGTGCGTGCTCGCGAAGCCCGGCTGGCGGGCCGCCGGGCTGTCGCGGCCGACGGCCTGAGCGCGCCGCCCGCGGACGGGCGGTTCAGCCGGCGGCGGCGTCCACGCGGACCGCGCGGACGACCTGCGCGGGCGTCGGCACGCGCAGGTTCCGGGCGAGGCCGAGCCGCTCGAGGGTGCGGATGACGATCCACGAGACGTCGAGCTGCCGGGCGCGAAGCCCGTGACGCGCCGAGCGCGGGAACGCGTGGTGGTTGTTGTGCCAGCCCTCGCCGAAGGTGAGGATCGCGACGAACCAGTTGTTCCTGCTCTGGTCGCGGGCCTCGAAGGTGCGGCGGCCGAACGTGTGACAGATCGAGTTCACCGCGAACGTCGCGTGCTCGAACGCGAAGATGCGGACGAGCCCCGCCCAGACGAGCGCCTCGGCGCCCCGTGCGACGCTCCCGGTGACCGCGAAGGCGACGAGGAAGGGCAGGCCGACCGAGAGCGCGACCCACACGAGGTAGAGGCGGTCGACCAGCTGGATCGTCGGGTCTTCGACGAGGTCGCGCCCGTACGCGGCGCCGCGCTCCATGCCCTTGGTCGTGAACATCCAGCCCACGTGCGCGTGCCACAGGCCACGCGCCGTCCCGACGAGACCGTCGCCCGACAGGTGCGGCGAGTGCGGGTCGCCGTCGCGGTCGGAGCGCGCGTGGTGCTTGCGGTGGTCGGTCACCCACTGCGTGACGGGGCCCTGGAGGGTCATCGCGCCGAGGACCGCGAGCGCGACCTTCACGACGGGGCCGGCGTCGAACGACCGGTGCGTGAAGAAGCGGTGGTAGCCGACCGTGATGCCGAGCCCGGTGAGCACGTAGAGCACGAGGAACAGCACGAGGTCGAGCGGGCGGAACGCGACCCCCCAGAGCACGCCCGCGGCCGAGAGGAGCGCGCCGGCCGGCACGACGACCGCGACGAGCGTCACGACGCGGCTCACCGTGGACGTGCGCTCGCGCACGGTCGCGACGTCGAGGGACGCGATCTCCGCGTCGCCCGGGCCGGCCCCGCCCGTGTCCGGGGCGCCGCCCGCGTCCGACGGCGGGCGGTCGGCCGTGTCGACGCCGGCACGTGCGTCGAGCGCTGCCGCGCCCGCCGCGCGCCCGCGACGCGGCGGCTCGTCGAGAAGATCGATCATCTCGCCATCAGCGCATCCCGGCGGGAGTACGCGTACGCCCGGGTGACGTAGGCGAGCTCGACGCGGCCGTCGCCGGGCACGAGCGACGCGACGCGGGCGAGCAGCTCGGCGCGCTCCTGGCCCGCGATCGCGGCGACGTAGCTCGTCGACTCGACGCGGTCGAGCAGGCCGGCACGGTCGAGGGCACGCGTGGTCCGGCTCGTGAGCTCGCCGTCGGGCTCGAACGTCGGGCACGCGGCGAGCGCCTCGCGCCAGTCGCCGCGCGCGTAGCTCGGGCCGGCGTCCTCGTGCTCCGCGAGCAGCTCGCCGAGGCGCCGCTGGATCGGGTCGCGCTCGTCGCGCACGTTCCAGACGAGCACGAGCGAGCCCCGCGGCCGGATCACGCGCGCGATCTCCTCGAGCGCCGGCGCCGTCGCGAACCAGTGGAACGCCTGGCCGCACGTGAGCAGGTCGCAGCTCGCGTCCGGTAGCGGGATGCGCTCGGCGGTCCCGGAGAGGATCTCCGCCTGCGGCACGACGGCCTCGAGCTCGGCGCGCATCTCGGCGAGCGGCTCGACGGCGACGACGCGCGCCCCGTGGCCCGCGAGCAGCCTGGTGAGCTTGCCGGTCCCCGCGCCGAGGTCGACGACGGTCCGGTCGCGTGCGACGTCGCCCCGGGCGACGAGCCAGTCGAGCAGCTCGCGGGGGTAGTCGGGACGACCGCGCTCGTAGGCGGCGGCGACGTTCGCGAACACGAGCGCCGCGGGGTGCACGGTCACGGCGCCATGATGCCAGCTCCCGGGGGTCGGGCACTAGCCCCGGCGGTGCGCGGCCCGCCGCCGGCACTAGCGTGCGCGGCGTGGACTTCGAGGTCACGGCCGTGCACGCGAGCGAGACCTTCGAGCTTCGGCGCGCGGTGCTCCGCCCGTTCGAGGACGCGGCGTCGATCGCGCTCGAGGACGACGACCGCCCGGGCACCGGGACGTTCGCGGCGATTTCGAGCTCCGGCGCGGTCGTCGGCGCGGCGCGCGTCGCGCCGGCCCCGCCGCCGTTCTCGACCGAGGCGCTCACGTCCGACGACAGCGGCGGGCGGCGCAGCGCGAGCTGGCGCCTGCGCGGCATGGCGACCCGCGAGGACGCGCGCAACCTCGGCATCGGCACGGCCGTGCTCGCGCGCGTCGTGCAGCACGTCGCGGAGCACGGCGGAGGGCTGCTCTGGTGCAACGCACGCGTACCCGCGGTCGCGTTCTACCGGCGGGCCGGCTTCGTCGAGCACGGCGACCCCTGGGGCGAGCCACGCATCGGGCCCCACGTCGTCATGTGGCGGATCGTCTGGGGTGACGACGCCGCGGCCTACTGAACCGAGCCCTGGACGACGACCGGCGTCGTCGGGCGCTCGGTCCCCCCGAGCGGCTCGGCGGTCACCATGAACTCGGTCATGTTGGGCGCCACCTGCACCGCGACTGCCTTCGGCGACGGGCCGAGCAGCCCGAGCGAGACGACCCTGCCGGACGCGAGCGCCCAGAGCTGGTAGGTCTCGTCCGCCGCGAGCGGCCGCAGGTCGGACCGGGTCACCCAGTACGCCTGCCCCGACGGGAGCATCACGATGAGCGCGCGCCCGCCCGGGGAGCCGGTCGCCGGGCCGAGCACGACGCTCCGGTGGCCCGGGTCCGTGGCCGCGAGCGCCGCCTGCTCCGCGGCGCCGCTTCGCGCGACCGCGCGCGAGATCGTGCGGACCTGCGAGTCGAGGCTGACGACCTTCGCGGCGAGCAGTCCGACGACGACGGCGAGCGATGCCGCGACGAGCGCGAGCGACGCCGCGACCGGCCGGAGACGGCGCGCCGGCCGCCCGCGAGCGGCGCGCACCCGAGCGGCGGCGATGTCGGCCGGCGGCTCGGGGAGCTCGGCGCCGAGCTCCCCGGCGATCCGCCGCCACAGCCCCTCGGGCGCCTCGCTCCCGGAGTTCCCGAGCATCGCGGCGACCTCGCGGTGCGTCGCGACCTCGGCCCGGCAACGGGGGCACGTCGCGAGGTGCTCCTCGACGGCGCGCGCCTCGTGCTCCTCGACGGCGTCGAGCGCGTACGCCCCGAGGAGCGACTCGATCTCCGAGTGCGTCATCGCTCGCCCTTCGCTCCGAGCGCGGGCTCGAGGTGGCCGTGCATCCTGCCGAGCCCCGCACGGATCCGGCTCTTCACAGTGCCTTCGGGCTCGCCGAGTAGCGCCGCGACCTCGCGGTAGGAGTGCCCGCCGAAGTACGCGAGCTCGATTGGCCGGCGCTGGTCGTCGGGCAGGTCCCCGAGCGCGTCACGCACCTGCTCGGCAACCGTGAGGTCGTAGACCTCGCGCTCGACGTCGTACCCGCCGCCAGCGAGGGCGCTCGCCTCGCGCGCCTCCCGGTCGCGCCGCGACGACTCGGACCGGAGCTGGTCGACCGCCCTGCCGTGGGCCTGGGTGAGGAGGAACGACCGGAGCGTGCCGCGCTCGGGGTCGTAGCGCTCCGGCGCCGACCACAGCTTCAAAAAGACCTCTTGGACGACCTCCTCGGCGAGGGCGGCGTCCCACAGCACGCGCCTCGCGAGACCGAACACCGCACCCGCGTGGCGCCGATAGACCTCGGCGAGCGCGTCCTCGTGGCAGCGCGCGACGGCGACGACGAGGCTCGCGTCGCTCGCGCCCTGCAGGTCCGGTCGCATCCCGTCTTCAGTTCGGCGCCGTCGCCCCGCCGGATGACCCCTCGGCGCGCTCATCTCGCCGGCTCTCGCTGCGGCGTCACGGTCGGACGCCGCAGCGCGAGTTCAGAGCGAGCCCTCCCCGGAGCTCGACTCGGGGATGAAGCTCCCGTCACCTGCCGGCGCCGGCGCCGGCGCGGTGCCGTCGGCGTGCGTCGCTCCGGCGGGCTCGGAGCCGATCGGACCGTACTCGGCCTCGTACTGGCGCAGCTGCTCGACGAGATCCGCCGCGCGCTTCTCGTCGCCCGGCGAGCCGCGGCCCACGCGGGACTCGAAGCTGATGCGGCCGAGCTCCTCGAGCATCGCGTCGGCCTTGCGCTTCGCCTGGACCGCCTCGAGCTTGGCCTGGCCGACCTTGCCGGCCTCCTGCGCCTTCGCCGCGACCTGCGTGGCCTGCGCCTTCACCTTGTCCATCAGACCCATGACGGCCTCCTCGGGCCTCGTGCGCTGCGGCGGCGAACCCGACCGCCCGCGCGCCCACCAGCCTAGGGCACCTGGCGCTTCGCGATCGTTCGTC
>DAHUXW010000050.1 GCA_027306925.1 Acidimicrobiaceae bacterium
CGCGATCGACGTCACGCACCGGCCCGCCACCTGCGCGCGTCGGCGCCTCCGGCAACCCGTTCGTGGAGACGGTGTCAGTGCAGCTGACCGGAGCGCACCGAGTACTTCGCCTTCAGCCGGCTCCACGAGCGCGTCACGTGCTCCTCGGCCGCGCGTGCCGCACCCTCGCCGTCGCGCCGCGCGAGCTGCTCGAAGATCGCGATGTGGCCCTCGTGCGCGAAGACGTCGTCCTCGGTGAGGCGGTGTGGGTCGTTGTAGATCTCGTTGCGGTGCCAGTAGGGCTCGACCGATCGGATCACCGAGCGTGCAACTTGATTGCGCGAGAAGCGCGCGATGAGGTCGTGGAACTCGAGATCTGCCACGGAGTACTCGACCGGCCGGGCCATGAGCGACTCGAGCAGATGGAGCTGTCCTTGCAGCTGTGCGAGCTGATCGTCGTCGACGAGCGCCGCGGCCCGTCTCGCCATCCGGCTCTCCAGCGCGCCGCGCACCTCGACGAGGTCGTCGATCAGGGCGAACGTCTCGCCGTTGCGCAGCGCGGAGTCGAGCACGAGCGGGTCCAGGAGGTTCCACTGCTCGGCAGGTTGCACGGTCGTGCCGTGGCCCTGCTTGACGCGGACGAGGCCCTTCTCCTCCAGCAGCTTGATCGACTCGCGCACGACGGGTCGGCTCACGGCGAACGCCTCGCACAGCGCCGGCTCGGGCAGCAGCTGGGCGCCCGGTGCGAGCTCCCCGCTCACGATCTGGTCGACGAGCGACGCGAGCACGGCGTGTCCGAGCCGGCCCGGCCGGCGCGGCCACGCGCGCCCGCCGCCCGGGGGACGCGGGCCGGGCTCGCCTGCCCGCTCGCCCGCCGCGCCAGTCGCCATCTCCCGCCGTCCTTCCTCCCGGCGTCGCTCTCGGACGCCGGCACCGACATGTTAGAACTCCGCCGACCTGGGATTTCGCTGACGTCCTTGCGCGCGAGTCTGACGTTGGCCATAATACGACAGTCGTTAGACGTCCTATGTATTGGGCGATGCGCATCCGTGGGGGGAGTGCCGTGAGGATCACCGACGTCGAGGTCGAGAAGGTCTTCATCCCGGCGCCCGACCCGCCGTTCCTCTGGCGCAGCGGCCTTCCTGGCAGCTTGCCCGACGGGTACGGAGCAGTGCTGCGTGTCCGGACCGACGACGGCTGCGACGGCGTCGCGCTCGCTCCCCGCCACGGTTCGAGCGCGCTGCTGCCGGACATCGTCGACCGGGTGCTACGTCCCTGGCTGATCGGCGCGGATCCGCTGCAGCGCGAGTGGCTGTGGCATCAGATCTGGGAGGTCGACCGCGTCGAGGAGATCCCGCTCTACCTGCTCGGGACGCTCGACACGGCGCTGTGGGACCTCGCCGGCAGGGCCGTGGGGCAGCCGACGTGGCAGCTCCTCGGTGGATTCCGGACCGAGATCCCCGCGTACGCGTCCACGACCACCTTCTCGAGCGTCGCGGAGTTCCTCGACGTCGCCGACCAGTGTCTCGAGCTCGGCTACCCGGCGCTCAAGCTCCATGCCTTCGGCGACGCCCGCCGCGACGCCGAGCTGTGCGCGGCGGTGCGCGAGCACGTCGGGAGCGAGGTGCCGCTGATGTACGACGGCTCGGCGGCGTTCGACCTTCCGGACGCGGTCTTCCTCGGGCACGCCCTGTCCGACGCCGGTTACCTCTGGTACGAGGAGCCCATCCGTGAGTTCTCCGTGACTTCCTACAAGTGGCTCGCGGAGCGCGTGCGGGTGCCACTGCTCGTCGGGGAGACGTCGGACGGCGCGCACATGAACACCGCGGACTTCATCGCCTCGGGCTGCGCGACGTTCGTGCGCACGAGCGCGGAGCTCCGCGGCGGCTTCACTGGAGCGATGCGCACGGCGCACCTGGCGGACTCGTTCCGTCTGCGTGCGGAGCCCCACGGACCGACGGTCACCTCGCGGCAGCTTTGCATGGCGATCTCCAACTGCACCTACTACGAGTCGCTCGTCACCTCCAACCCGGTGCGACGCGAGTGGGGTGTCGACGCCTCCGGCATCGTGCACGCGCCCCGGGCGCCGGGGATCGGACTGCAGCCCGGCCCCGACTACCCGTCGTTCCTGGAGCCGTTCGTCGTAGATCCGAACAGCTGAACCATCCCGCCGGCACCGTCCGGCGAGGCGACGCCGTAGCGAATCGCCGAGAGAGAACCGACACCAACCAAACACGCACCGAAGGGGGAGGGCAATGGAACACGCGAACCATGCACGTCACGCGAGTCGGCGGCGCCGAGGAGGGCTCGTGGCAGCCGCCGCGGGCCTGGCGCTGTGCCTCGGAGCGGTGGCGGGGACCGGGATCAGCAGCGCTACGACCCGGGCGTCGTCCAGCAGCTCGGGGAAGCTCACCATCTGGACCGACTCGGCCCGGCTGCCCATGGTCAAGCTGTACGCGAAGGACCACCCGAAGGTAAAAGTCGACATCGTGACCTTCGACGGGGGCGCCAACGGCGACGGCAGCGTCGAGAGCAAGATCGCCCTGTTCAACCGCGTCGGGCACGGTTGGCCGGACATCATCTTCTCCGAGGAGGCCAACGACGTCCAGCGGCTGGCCGCGCCGCAGTTCGACAACTTCGCGTCCGTGCTCAACAAGGGCCTGGTGAGCACGTCCGTGCTGAAGAACTACGCGACTGGTGCGCTGGCTCCCTGCATGGTCGGCGGCAAGCTCGAGTGCCTTCGCAACGACATGGCCTTCGACGTGCTGTGGGTCAACGTCCCGCTCATGAAGAAGTGGGGCTACAGCGTCCCCCAGACGTGGCAGCAGTGGCAGGCGATCGGAATGGGCGTGGCCAAGAACCACCCCGGATACATCGTCGGCACCGCGGGGGACTCGTTCGACGACTCGATCTACCTCCAGGCGGCCCAGTGCCCGGTCAACGACCTGATCAACAGCTATACGCTGCTCGACGACCCGAGCTCGCCGAACTGCACACGGATGGGCAAGCTGCTCGACCCGCTCGTGGCGGACAAGTCGCTTCCGGTCGTCTACAGCTTGGCCAGCACGTTCGGCAAGCAGTACGCGAGCAAGACGCTGATGCTGATCGGCCCGGCGTGGTACTCGGGCGCGATCTTCGAGGGGAGCGGATCGGAGTTCAACAGCCCCAAGGGAACCTGGGCCGCGTATCCTCCTCTCGCGTGGGGCAGCCCGAGCGCGAAAGCGTGGACCGGTGACGTCGGTGGCGGCCTGTGGATCATGTCGTCGCACGCGGCCGATCCGAAGCTCGCCGCCTCGGCGATGACCTGGCTCGCGACCTCGACGCCGTCGCAGAACCTGTCACAGGGGTACCCGGGGTACGTACCGGCTGCGAAATCGTGGGTCGCGCAGCAGGACGCCGGCCACTTCTTCGCCAGCCCCCTCGCACCCACGTTCTCGAAGGCCGTCGGCGAGGTCTGGCCGGGCTTCGCGGAGAGCCCCTGGGACGCGTACGGGCTGTGGGCCGCAAACGCCCTTCCCAACCTCGCATCGGGGGCGAGCTTCTCGTCGCAGATCGGGGTGATCGGCACCCAGCTGTCGAACGCAGCCCAGAGCGCCGGCTTCCAAGTTGTCACCAAGCCCTAGGGCTCGCAGAGACCTTGCGTTGAACGTCGCTGACGGCCTGCCCGTCCCGGTGCGCACGAAGCGCAGTCCCGGGCGCGGGCAGGCCGCCGGCCGCAAGCGCGCCGGCTACCTGTTCGTCGGGCTGTACGTCGCGCTGTTGTTGCTGTTCGGCGTGGTTCCCACCGGTTACGCGCTGTACCTGTCGCTCACCAGGCCCGGGGGCAAGTGGGCCGGACTCGCAGACTTCCTCAACACGGGGCACGACTACCGGTTCCTGCCCGCGTTCGAGCACATCGCCGTCTACCTGCTGGTGTGGCTCGTCGTGCTCGTGGTGCTCGTGCTGTTCCTCGCCCTCATGTTGCACGGCGGGGTCAGAAGGACGGTTCCGTTCTTCCGCTTCCTGCTCTACATGCCGGGAGCCCTCGCCGGCTCGGCGAGCGTGCTCGTCTGGCTCTTCATGCTCGACCCGCCTCTCAGCCCTTGGCGGTTCGTCGAGTCGCTCTTCCACCTGTCGAGCCTGCCCCAGGTCGTGCTGCCGGACCACCTGCCGTTCGTGTTCGCCGTGATCGCGTTCTGGACGGGCGCCGGCGGCTGGATCGTCGTCATGAACGGGGCCCTCAACAACATCTCCGACGAGGTCATCGACTCGGCGAGGATCGACGGCGCAAACGCCTGGCAGCTCGCCTTCTCGATCAAGCTTCCCTTGATCAAGAAGTGGGTCGTCTACATGGTCATCCTGGCGTTCGCGACCGGTACCCAGCTCTTCGTGGAGCCGACGCTCGTCAGCACTGCGAGTTTCGGGGAGGTCAGCCAGTTCTGGTCTCCCAACCAGCTCGCCTATTACATGGCCTTCACCGAGGCCAACTTCAACGGCGCGGCCGCCATCTCGGTCGACCTCCTTGTCGTGTGCCTGATGGTCGCGGCGCTCCTCGTCTTCCGCTCGAAGTTCTTCGAGATCGAGTAGATATGACGACAAGCCCGATCGGCCGCGCGACCGCACAGCCCGTGGTCGGACCGCGCGCCGCACGCCGCGTGTCGGGGACCGGCCGCGCCCACCGGCCGGGGGGCGCCTGGCGGATCGGCACGCGGACTGCCTGGTACGTCGTGATGATCGCTGCAACGGCGTTCTTCGTCGTGCCGCTTATCTGGCTGCTCATCGCCCCGACGAAGACCGATCACCAGCTCGTGTACGAGGGGCCGATGGCGTTCGGCTCATTTCACACCTTCGTGAGAACCTGGGACCAGATCTACGCCTTCCAGGGCCACGAGCTGCTGACGTGGCTCGCAAATTCGGCGATGTACTCGGTGGGCGGGCTGGCCCTCGCGCTCTTGTCCGCGGTCGTCGCGGGCTATGGCCTCGCGCTGACGGAGTTCATCGGGCGCAAGGTGCTCCTCAGCATCACCTTGGTCGTCATGATCATGCCGGCCAGCGCCCTCGTGCTGCCGCTCTTCCTCGAGATGAACCTCGTCCACCTCCTCGGCAGCGCGTGGTCGGTGATCCTCCCGTTCGGATTCTTCCCGTTCGGGGTCTACCTGTGCTACATCTTCTTCTCCTCCACGATCCCGAAGGAGCTGCTCGCCGCCGCGCGTGTCGACGGCGCCAGCGAGTGGGACGTGTTCTGGCGGATCGCGCTACCGCTGGCCCGGCCGGTCGTGGCGCTCGTCGGGCTATTCGCGTTCGTCGCGAACTGGACGAACTTCTTCCTTCCCTACGTGATGTTCTACAGCGACCGGCAGTACCCGCTCCCGGTCGGCCTCGAGTACCTCGTCTCCTCGACCTCCGCGTTCAATCCGGTGGCCGGAGCCCACAGCCCCGTCTTGCGGCCCGAGCTCGCGATGGCGACACTCGTCGCCGTCGCGCCGGTGTTCCTCGTGTTCCTGTTCGCGCAGCGGGCGCTGGTCCAAGGGATGTTGGCGGGCGCGACGAAGGAGTAGCGCGCGTGGTGGTGGGACCCGCCGGCACCGGCTCGGCGCGCCCGCGTGCCGGCTCGGCGGGCGCCGGGTCAGTTTCCCGGTCGGGCGAGCGTGAGCTGGAAGTCGCCGGCGTCGTCGCGCCAGGCGGCCCGGGGCGCGAGGCCGGCGGCGGCCAGCTCGTCGGCTACCTGGCTCGGGGTGAACTTGGCCGAGATCTCGGTCAGGATCTCCTCGCCCGCCCGGAAGTCCACGGCGAGGTCGAGGTCCGCGACGACGACCGTATGGGCCCGAGTGGCGCGCAGGCGCATCTCGATCCATCGCTCGTCGGGGTCCCAGCGCACGCGATGCCCGAACGCGTCGGGATCGAATCCGGCGTGCAGCTCGCGGTTCACGACGGCGAGCACGTTGCGGTTGAACGCGGCGGTGACCCCGGCCGAGTCGTCGTACGCGGCGATGAGCCGCCCGACGTCCTTCACGAGGTCGGTCCCGAGGAGCAGGTGCGCGTCGCGGCCCATCTGTTGCCGGACGCGGTCGAGGAACCGTCGTCGAGCCGTGGGGAGCAGATTGCCGATCGTGCCACCGAGGAACGCCCACAGCTGGCGCCCGCCCGCCGGGATGCTCCCGAGATGGTGGCGGAAGTCGCCGACGACCGCGTGCACGTCGACGTCGTACCGGCGGCCGAGCGTCTCGGCCGCGTCGGCGAGGACCTCGTGGCTGATGTCGAACAGGACGATCCGCTCGAGGTGGCGGGCTGCCGCCATCGCGTCGAGGAGAATCCGCGTCTTGTCGGAGGTGCCGGACCCGATCTCGACGAGCGTGTCGGCGCGCGTCGCGATCGCGATGTCCGCGGCCCTGCTCGCGAGGATCGAGCGCTCGGCGCGGGTGGGATAGTACTCGGGCAGCCGGGTGATCTCGTCGAACAATCGGCTCCCGGCGTCGTCGTAGAACCACGCGGGCGGGATGTGCTTTTCCGGGCCGCCGAGACCGGCCCGGACGTCGTCGCACAGCGCCCGCCGCCGCTCGTCGGCGCCGACTAGGACGTCGAGGCTCAGCTGGCGCCGCAACTCCCGACCTCCTCGAGGTCGCGGGCGAGGTGCACGCCGGTGAAGGGCCAGCGGGCGCCGGGCGGGAAGAAGTTGCGGTAGGTCGGCCGCACGTGCCCGACCGGCGTGGCGCACGACCCGCCCCGCAGCACGTGCTGGTTGACCATGAACTTGCCGTTGTACTCGCCGACTCCGCCCGACCACGGGCGAAAGCCGGGGTAGGGCAGGTAGGCGGACGCCGTCCACGCCCACACGTCGCCGTAGAAGGTCTCGGCCGTCTGCGGCCGGGGATGGGGGTGGGATGGGTCGAGGAAGTTCCCGGTCACGGGTCGGTCCGCGGCGACGGCCTCCCACTCGGTCTCCGTGGGCAGCCTCGCGCCGGCCCAGCGAGCGTAGGCGTCGGCCTCGTAGTAGCTCACGTGGCAGACCGGCTCGGCGGATTCGAGCCGCCTGCGGCCCGCGAGCGTGAAGACGCTCCAGCTCCCGTCCTCCTCGCGCCAGTACAGCGGAGCCGTCCACCGCTGCTCGTTCACCGCCGCCCAGCCGTCGGACAGCCACAGCTCGGGGCGCCGGTACCCGCCGTCGTCGACGAACGCGAGCCATTCGCCGCAGGTGACCGCCCGACCGGCGATCTCGAACGGCGCAAGCCGGACGGCGTGGCGCGGCGTCTCGTTGTCGAACGCGAAGCCCGCGCCGTCGTGCCCGACGGCGGCCTCGCCGCCTTCGTGGCGGACCCAGCTCGTGACGGGGTCCGGCGCCAACCCGGGCGCGGCCGGCTCGGCGCTCGTGAAGACGGGGTCGAGCGGGTTGGTCGACAGCACGTGCTTGATGTCCATCACGAGCAGCTCCTGGTGCTGCTGCTCGTGATGGAGCCCGAGCTCGGTGAGGAACGTCGCGTCCGCGCCGACCGGCGTGTCGAGCAGCCGCCGCATGTGCTCGTCGACGTGCCGGCGGTAGGCGGTGACCTCGGCGACGCCGGGGCGGGAGACGAGGCCGCGTGCGGGCCGCGGGTAGCGGGCGCCGACGGCCTCGTAGTAGGAGTTGAACAGGTAGCCGAAGCCCGGGTGGTACTCGGCGTAGCCGGGCAGGAACGCCTTCAGTAGGAACGTCTCGAAGAACCAGCTGACGTGCGCCCGGTGCCACTTGGTCGGGCTGACGTCCGGCATCGACTGGACCGTCTGGTCTTCCGCCGACAGCGGCGCCGCCAGGCGCTCGGTGAGCTCGCGGACCGCGACGTAGCGCGCGTCGAGCCGCTCCGGCTCGGGGCCGCCGGACGGACCGCCGTCCGCGCCGGGGCCCGCCTGCTCGTCGGTGCTGGTCGTGGTCAATGCCGTGACCTCCGTGGCTCTCGGGAGCGCGCCGCGCTCCTCGCGCGATACCCGGCTCCGCCGGTTTCGATTCCTGTCGGCGCCGCTCAGAGCCCGAACGCCTCGAGGAGCCGAAGCCAGACCTCGCTCAACGTCGGGTACGAGGGCACCGCGTGCCAGAGACGATCGATCGGCACCTCGCCGACGATCGCAATCGTCGCGCCGTGGAGCAGCTCGCCGGCGTCGGGCCCGACGAACGTCGCACCCACGACCACCGTGCGGTCCCCGTCGAAGACGAGGCGGGCGTGGCCCCGGTAGTCGTCGGCGCGGAGGGCGGCACCCGCGACTTGGCCGAGGGCGTAGTCGACCGCACGGACCCGCAGGCCGGCCGCGGCCGCCTGCGCCACCCCGAAGCCGACGGCGGCGACCTCGGGATCCGTGAGCACGACCTGGGGGACCGCGCGGTGATCGGCGGTCGCGCTGTGCCGGCTCCACGGCCGACCGTCCAGCTCACCCGCAGCGCGGGCGACGATCGCGTCGCCGCACACCCTCGCCTGGTACTTCCGCCGTGCAGCTCGACCTCCACGACGCCCGCCGCCCGCACGGAGTCCGCGACCAGCTCGCCGGCGAGCGGCTCGTAGGCGGGCAGCAGCCGGTCGGCCATCTCGAGCAGGGTCACGCGGGTGCCTCGTCGTCCTCGGAGGCGGGGCGGCGGGCTGCAGGCGTGCCCGCGGGTTCGCCCGCGGGCACGGGGCGGGCCTGCTCTACCGTGACGCCCCGCCAGAACGCGATCCGACCGGCGATCTTGCGAGCGGCCGGGCTCGGCACCGGGTAGTACCAGGCCGCGTCGTGGTTCTCCTCGCTGGCGACGACCACGCTGTAGTAGCCGGCCGTGCCCTTCCACGGGCATCGGGACTCGGTCGTGCTCGACCGGAGGTACTTCCGGTCGACTGCCTCGGGAGGGAAGTAGTGGCTGCCCTCCACGACCACCGTGTGGTCGCTCTCGGCGATGACCTCGCCGTTCCACATCGCTCGCACCATGGCTCCGCCAACCCCGTCCGGCCGCCGGGCATTCCGGGATCGACCCGACGTCTCGCTGGTGTCGTCGCACGGCGCGAGCGATGGCGGCCCGATCGAGCAGGCGGTGACGGTGAGGGCGATGGCGACGCGCTCGGTGCGCGCCCGCTGGACGCCGGCGCGCGGAACGTCCCGACTGCTCGCGTACCCGGTGCTAGCTCGAGGTGCCCGGCACGATCGCCGCCTTCAGGCAGGACCGATCGGAGCGCACCGCGTCGAGCGCCGCGCCGAACTCCTCGAGACCGAATGTGTGCGTGACGATCCCGTCGGCCCGGATGCGGCCCGAGCGCAGCTCGGCGAGCGCCCGATCGAAGCAGTGGGTCTGGGCGAACGATCCCTTCACGGTGAGCTCGCGGCGGAAGATCTCGTAGGGGCTGAACGCGGTCCGATCGGACTCGCCGGCCATGCCGTAGACGAGCACGGTCCCGCCGTCGCGCACGAGCGACGGGCAGCGCTCGATCAACTCCGGTGCGCCGGTGGCGTCGACGGCGACGTCGAAGCCGTCCGGCGCCACGGCACGCACGAGCTCGATGCTCTCGGCCGGCGCCGACCGGTCGACGAGCACGGTGCAGTCGACACCGAACGAGCGTGCAAGCTCCAGCTTGAAGGCCGTCGGCCCCGCCACCGTGACTCGGGCCGCCCCGCCGTGGAGCAGTGCCTGCGCGAGCAGCAGGCCCGTCGGGCCCGCGCCGAAGACGACCACGTCGGCTCCGGGGCGCAGGTCGAGAACGTCCATCCCGTGGACGACGCACGCGAGCGGCTCGGTCACGACCGCGGTCATGAGGTCGAGGTCCCCGGCGTCGAAGCACTTCTCGGCCCTGACGACGACGAGCTCGGCGAACCCGCCGGCGGCGTTCACCCCGAGGGAGCGGAAGTTGCGGCAGAACAGCGGCTGGTCCCGCCTGCAGTAGCTGCAGTGCCCGCAAAGGACCGTGTTGTCGGCCGCGACGCGCTGCCCCACGTCGAGCCCGGCGACCCCGTCGCCCAGCTCCTCCACCCTCCCGACGATCTCGTGACCCGGTGTGAGCGGGTACGCGGAGAAGAAGCCGCCGTCGTGGATGTGCAGGTCCGTGCCGCACATCCCGGCAATCTCGACGCGCAGCAGCACCTCGCCGCGCGCGGGGCGGGGCGTCGGGACCGTCGTCACCGCGAAGTGGCCCGCCGACTCGTAGACGACCGCCCGCACGCGCCCATCCTTGCACGCCTCGCCCGAGGGGCACGCACGCAGTCGGATCATCGACCGAGCAGCTCCACCGCGCTCCGAGGCAGCGCGTCGGTGTCGAGCCCCGGCTTCGCACCGGAGCGCACCGGCAGTGAACACGGCATGCGGAGGTGCGACGAGGTCTGGGGCGCGGCCGTCGGCGAGCTGAGGTACGCGCGGGCACTGGGTCGATCGCTGCCCCCTCGGCCCCCGCGGTCCCCTCGACCGTCCGCGCGAGACTCGTCGCGCCCGCGGGCCGAATGACCCGCCTCCGGTGCTACGAGCCCGTGACGACGCTCGATCCGTCCACGACGACCTCGTGGCCGAGGGGCGCCGCACGGCCACGCCCCGTCACGCGCCGGAAGGCGGCGCGGGCGAGCGCCTCGGTCGGGCGGACCCAGACGGCCCCACCGGCGACGCGGTAGGAAGTGTTCCCGAGCCGGAACTTGTAGAGGTGCTGACCGTACCCGAGGTCGAGACGTCCGAGCCCGTGCGCCGCGACGTGCTCGGCGACGGCGAGCAGGACGAGCGTCCCGGGCGCGTACCGTGCGAAGGCGGGATCGTACCCGCCGAGCCACCCGGACACGCCGCTCGGTCCCTGCAGCTTGAGGTCGACCGCGACCGTGCGCCCGCCGGCGCCGAGCACGCTGAGCACCCCGCTGCAGTCGGCGCCCTCGGCGAACGCGAGCCGCTCGACGATGCGGTGCGCCGACGGGTCGCGGAACAGCTCCCGCGTCCCGGTGTACTTGCCGGACTTCCACCGGATCAGGTTGTCGAACTCCGCTCGGCTCGTGCTGCGCCACTCGAACGACACGGGCCCGTGGTCGTGCTCGAGGTTGCGCCGGGTCCGCCCGGACTCGCGGCGGAGCGAGCGGGGGCGGCTCGCGAGGTAGCGGTCGTAGCCGTCGGAGAGATCCGCGACCGGGCATTCGACCGTCGTGCCCGTGTACTCGTGGCGTGCGAGCTCCGCGATCGCGGCGAGCGCGTGGTCGAAGCGCCAGCCGCGCAGCCCCGCCGACCGGACGACTTCTCGCGCGTCGAAGGGCGCGCCGGAGCCGACGAATCCCTGGAGGTCGTTCATCGGCCACCCGATCGGCCAGCCGATCCGGGTCGGCGTGCGCTCGTACGCGAGGAACGCCTCGATCCGGCCGTCGATCTCGACGATCGCGACGCGGGCGCTCGAGCGCTCGTCGCCGACCGCGCGCGCGAAGCCGAGCGAGAGGAACGGGCTCTGCATCTCGGCGGACCGTCGCTGGAACGAGGCCCACAACTGCGCGTCGCTTGCGCCGAGATCGCGGGGCCGGACCACCGTCACCCGCGATGTCACGGCACGAACCTGGTCGAGCGGCGCCAGCCGCCGGACGGACGCCGACCGCCCCCGTTGCGTCGCTCACGCGCGTCGATGTCGGGCTCGCCTCCCCGGTCGTCTGTCACGACGTCCGTCACGCAGCCTAGCGATGCGCGCACCGCGTTCCGGGTGCGGCGCGTGCCGGGGGCTCAGCGGTCGCCGTGCGGCGGAGCGAGGGCGATCGCCGCGAGGTCGCGCACGAGGGCGACTCCGCCGAAGCGGCCGCGAGAGCGCGCGCCGAAGTCGCCGTGTGCGACCGCGACGGCGAGTCGGCACGCCGCGGCCAGGCGGCCGCTCGCCAGGTGCGCACGCGCGCGGCGCTCGCAGCGCTGCTCGAGCTCGGCGAAGTACGCGGCCGCGCGCTCGTCGCCGGGCGCGTAGTCGGCAACGAATCGGCCGTAGCGCTGCGCGAGGCTCGCCTGGTAGGAGAACGCGGCCGACTCGACGGCAAGCGCGCGCCGGAGCCGCTCGCGTGGCGTGTGGACGGCCGGCGCGCCGTCCACATTGCACGCATGCTGTCGATAGCGCGCGAGGACGTCCCTGACCTCGAGGCGACGGATCGTCGCGAACGCGCACAGCGACAGCACCTCGTCGTGCGCGAGCCGGCCGTCGACGAACGCCGAGTCCGCCGGCCGGTCGGCCCACGGAACCGAGCGGATCAGATCGGCGGTGACGACCGTCGCGAAGCCGGGCGAGAAGGTCCACGGGTCGCCGGCGAGCGGCTCGACGACGCGGGTGGAACTGAACCGCGGGTGGTGGCGGCCCGTCGGGGCGAGCGTCGCGTCCACGATCTCCGCCGCGTGGGTGAGGAACGCGACGCCGTGCTCCGCCATGAGCCGCTCGCACTTCTCCAACTTGCGCGGGTGCCAGACGTCGTCCTGGTCGCACCACGCGACGGTGTCCGTGTGCGCGTGCCCGCCGGCGGACCAGAAGTTCTCGGCGAACCCGCGGCGGGGACCGTCGAGGACGACGACCTCGAACGGCGCGCGGCGGGCGAACGCGCGGGCGATCTCGACTGTCGGGTCGCTCGACCCGTCGTCGGACACGACGAGCCGCTCCGGGAGCCGGGTCTGCGCGGCGACGCTCTCGAGCTGCTCGCCGATCCACCGGCTGCCGTTGTAGGTCGCCATCACGACTGCGAGCGAGGCCATCGCCTACCCGGTGTCGATCGCCCGGCGCAGCTCGCTGCGGCGGTCGTCCCGGGTCGCCGATCGCCGCGCTCCGCCCACCGGGGCGAAGTGTACGTGGCCCACCGGGGCGAAGTTCACGTGTCGCGCTCGAGAGGCGCCGGCGTCCCGGTCCGTCGTCGCTGCCGGAGGGACTTCCGCCACTGGCGCTTTGGCCGTCCGGGGCACACGATGTGGCGCGGAGCGGCCCTTGCCGGCGTCGGCCGTGTCCGGGCCGCGTGCCGGTAGCGCCGCCGCACGCAGGCTGCGACGGACGAGGAGGGCCAGATGCGCACGGCGCTCGTGGTCGTGGACATGCTGAACGACTTCGTCGACGGGAGCCTCGCGAATCCCGCGGCGGCGGCGATCGTCCAGCCCATCGCAGCGCTCGCCGCGAAGGCCCGGTCGAGCCGCGAGTGGATCGTCGCCTACGCCAACGACGCCCACCGTCCCGACGACGTCGAGCTGCGCGTCTTCCCGCCCCACGCGATGGCCGGCTCGGCGGGCGCGGAGGTCGTCGACGAGCTGCGGCCCGCACCCGAGGACCTCGTCGTGCCGAAGCACTTCTACTCGGCGTTCACCGAGACCGAGCTCGCGACGCTCCTGGCGGCGCACGACGTCGGAAGGGTCGTCCTCGTCGGCCAGCACACGGACTGCTGCGTCCGGCACACGGCCTACGACGCGTTCCGGCTCGGGCTCGAGATCGTCGTCTGCCCCGACGCGACGACCGTGTTCGGCCCCGGAGCGCACGAGCCGCTCGCGGAGCGCCAGCAGCGCGCGCTCGCCTACCTCACCGCGTACTACGGGGCGCGCCTCTGGCGGTCGCGCGCGATCGCGTGACGGGGCGAATCGCCGGCCCGATCCGTCAGGGCTTGTTGCCCAACCCGTGCGAGCGCAGCACGTCGAGCCGCCGGTGGAACTCCTCCTCGTCGATGTCGCCGTTCGCGAACCGGCGCGCGAGCGCGCGCTCCGGGTCGTCGTCGACCGCGCGCGGGTGCTCGTGCTCCTTCGACCCGGCGGAGCGGAACAGCGTGACGAGGAAGTAGATCACGACCGCCCAGAACCCGACCGTGAGGACAAAGCCGATGAACCAGCCCCACCGGTGGATGCCACCGCCCCAGTACCACATCATCGCGAGTGCCTCCTCGTCTCGTCGAGTGCAGGCGCACGTGTGATCGTCTGCGCCAACTCGCAGCCTAGGAACCGGCGTCCGACCTCCCGCAGGGTCGAACGTCACGACCGCCGCTGTCGCGTCCGTGACCTTCGGCCCTACCTCTCGCGCTCCGTGCCGACGATGCTGCGGGTTGCGGGTTGCGGGTTGCGGGTTGCGGTCGGCCTCCCGTTGCCGAACGTGTCGAGATGGGAGGACCGGATGCACGTCGTGCTCGTCGTCATGTCCGGCGCGCTCGCGGCCGCCGCGGCGGTCCGCCCGATCGCGGCTCGACGCGTGCGCGCCGTCGTGCCCGTTCGGGTGACCCGCCGCTGAGCGAAAGCTGCGGTGAGATGCTTCGCCCGGTCGCAGGCGGGCCGAGATGGTGGCGGCGATGAGCCGCGCGTCCGAAGCCGCCATCACGACCGAGGGCCTGACCAAGCGGTACGGTGACGTCGCGGCGCTCGTCGACCTCGACCTCTCGGTGGCGCCAGGCGAGGTCGTCGGCTACCTGGGACCGAACGGCGCGGGCAAGACCACGACGATCCGCCTGCTTCTCGGCCTGCACCGGCCTTCGGCGGGGCGTGCGTCGATCTTCGGCGTCGACGCGTGGGAGCACCCGGTCGAGGCGCATCGTCACGTCGCGTACGTCGCGGGCGAGCCGTTCCTTTGGCCGTCGCTCACGAGCGAGGAGACGTTTCACTTCCTCGCGCAGCTGCGCGGCGGGACCGACGTCGCGTACCGCGACGAGCTCGCGGAGCGCTTCGAGCTCGACGTGCGCAAGAAGATCCGAGCGCTCTCGAAGGGCAACCGGCAGAAGGTGCAGCTCGTCGCCGCGCTTTCGACCCGTGCCGATCTGCTGGTGCTCGACGAGCCGACCTCGGGGCTCGACCCCCTCATGGGGCTCGTCTTTCGCGACTGCATCAGAGAGGCGAAGGCTCGTGGACAGGCCGTGTTCTTGTCGTCGCACATCTTGAGCGAGGTCGAGGAGCTGTGCGACCGCGTCGGGATCTTGCGACGCGGCCGGCTGATCGACCAGGGCACGCTCGCCGAGCTGCGCCATCTGAGCTCCCAGACGATCGAGGTGGCGTTCTCCGGTCCGGTGCCCGAGCTGCCGCCGCTCGCCGGGGTCGTGGTGGAGCGCGACGGCGCGGGAACGCTCCGGATCGAGGCCGCCGCGGGGAGCGTCGGCGCGGTCGTCGACGCGCTCGCGGGGCATGCGGTCACCTCGCTAACGACGCACGAGGCGTCGCTCGAGGAGATCTTCCTGCACCACTACGGGGCGAAGGCGGATGGCGACCGTTGAGATCCGGCGCGCGGCCCGCCGCGGTGGCGCGACCGGGCGGCGCGCCCGACCCGCGCTCGTGCTCGCCCGTCGTGGCTTCGCCGACGCCCGCGTGCGCACGCTCGGGTTCGCGTACGTGTTCGCGCTGTACTCCTTCCTCCAGCCCTACGGGTACCGGACGGCGTACCCGGACGCGATCGGTCGCGCGGCGTTCGCGACGAGCTTCGGCGCCAACAAGGGCCTCCGGATCTTCTACGGCGAGCCGTACGACCTGTCGAGCGTCGGCGGGTACACGGCGTGGCGGGTCGGAGGCACGCTCGCGATCGCGGCAGCGGTCTTCGGCGTGCTCGCCGCGGTGCGGGCACTTCGCGCCGAGGAGGACGCCGGGCGGATGGAGGTCGTGCTCGCCGCGCCGCTGAGCCGACGTGCCACGTACCTCGGCGCGGTGACGTCGATCGCGTGGCAGTCGCTCGTGCTCTTCGTCGCGGAGCTCGTCGGCCTCCTTGCCGGCGGTCTCCCCGCGGTTGGATCGATCTGGCTCGCGCTGGCCACGGTCTCGGTCGTCCCGGTGTTCGCGGGTATCGCGGCGGTGGCCGGGGAGATCCTCCCGACGCGCCGCCTCGCGCTCGAGTGCGGGGGCGCCGCCGTGGCGGTCTTTCTCGTGTTGCGAGTGGTGGCGGACACGATCGACGGTGGCGGCTGGCTGCGCTGGATGAGCCCGCTCGGCTGGGCGGAGGAGCTGCGGCCCTTCACGGGCAGCCGGCCCGCCGTGCTCCTGCTCGCCGTCGCGGCGACCGGGGCGCTGTCGCTCGTCCCGGTCGCGATCGGGCGCGCTCGCGACCTCGGGACGGGACTCGTCGCTGCCCACGACGACGCCGACGAGAACCGCAGGCTCCTGTCCTCTCCGCTCGCGTACACCCTTCGCACCGAGCGGGGCGCGATCGCGGTCTGGTCGGGCGGCGTGGCGGCCTTCGGCTTCGTGCTCGGGGTGGTCTCCGAGAGCGTCTCGAGCGCGGGTATCCCGAAGAGCGTCGAGCGCGAGCTCGCGAGGCTCGGGTCCGGCTCGATCCTCACGCCGGTCGGGTACATCTCGTTCGTGTTCTACTTCTTCGTCCTCGTCGCCAGCCTCTTCACCTGCGCGCAGATCGTCGCCACGCGGCGAGTCGAGGCGGACCAGCAGCTCGAGACGGTGCTCGCCGAGCCGATCGGGCGGGTCCGATGGCTCGGCGGTCGCGTGGCGGTCGCCGCCGGTGGATCGATCGCGGTCGCAGTGGCCTCGGGCGTGTCCACGTGGCTCGGGGCCGCCGCGGTCGGGGTGCGGGTGCCCTTCGGACGGCTCGCAGAGGCGGGCGCGAACTGCCTTCCCACCGCGCTGCTGTTCCTCGGCGCGTCGGTGCTCGCGTACGGCGCGCTGCCACGTGCGAGCGCGGCGATCTCCTACGGCGTGGTCACCGTCACGTTCCTCTGGCAGGCGGTCGGCTCGCTTCTCGGGGTCCCGCGGTGGGCGGTCGACCTCACGCCGTTCGCCTGGATCGGCCTCGTGCCGGCCGAGGCGTTCAAGGCGACGGCCGCCGCCACGATGGTCGCGCTCGGCGCCGGCTCGGCGGTCGTCGGGATCGCCGCGTTCCGGCGAAGGGACGTGCTCGGCGCCTAGGAGCCGGCGTCGCCCGGCGTGTCGACATGGCCCCGGGGCGCCGGCGCAGGACCTACGCGCCGACGTAGGCCGCGAGGTGCTCCGCGGTGAGGGTCGAGCGCGCGGCGACGAGATCCGCGGGTGTGCCGGCGAAGACCACCCGTCCGCCGTCGTGACCCGCGCCGGGGCCGAGGTCGATGATCCAGTCCGCATGCGCCATGACCGCCTGGTGGTGCTCGACCACGATGACCGACTTGCCGGAGTCGACGAGCCGGTCGAGCAGTCCGAGCAGCTGCTCGACGTCCGCGAGGTGCAGCCCCGTGGTCGGCTCGTCGAGCACGTAGACGCCGCCCTTCTCAGCCATGTGGACCGCGAGCTTGATCCGCTGCCGCTCGCCGCCCGAGAGCGTCGTGAACGGCTGGCCGAGCGTCAGGTACCCGAGGCCGACGCCGGCGAGACGCTCGAGGATCGCGAGCGCGGCGGGCGTGCGCGCTTCGCCGGACGAGAAGAGCTCTCGGGCGTCGTCGACCGACATCGCGAGCACCTCGCTCATGTCGCGACCGGCGAGCCGGTAGCCGAGCACCGACGCGTCGAACCGCCTGCCATCGCACTCCTCGCAGACGATGGGGACTCCCGCCATCATCGCGAGGTCGCTGTAGACGACGCCGGCGCCGTTGCAGCCGGGGCACGCGCCCTCGGAGTTGGCGCTGAACAGGGAGGGCCTCACGCCGTTTGCCTTCGCGAACGCGTTGCGGATCGGGTCGAGCAGCCCGCTGTACGTAGCCGGGTTGCTCCGCCGCGACCCGCGGACCACACCCTGGTCGATCGACACGACGCCCGCGCCGGACGGCATCGAATCGTGCACGAGCGAGCTCTTCCCGGAGCCCGCGACGCCGGTGACGACCACGAGCACGCCGAGCGGGACGTCGACGTCGACGTCGCGGAGGTTGTGCGCGGTCGCCCCGCGGATCGCGAGCGCGCCGGTCGGGGCCCGCACCGCCGCCTTGAGCGTGGCGCGGTCGTCGAGATGGCGGCCGGTGAGGGTGCCGCTCCGCCGCAGCCCCTCGACGGTTCCCTCGAAGCAGACCGAGCCACCCGCCGCGCCGGCGCCGGGACCGAGGTCGACGACGTGGTCCGCGATCGCGATCGTCTCCGGCTCGTGCTCCACGACGAGCACCGTGTTGCCCTTGTCCCGCAGGCGGAGCAGCAGGTAGTTCATCTGCCGGACGTCGTGGGGGTGCAGGCCCGCCGTGGGCTCGTCGAAGACGTAGGTGACGTCGGTGAGCGCGGAGCCGAGATGGCGGACCATCTTCACGCGCTGCGCCTCGCCGCCCGAAAGCGTGCCCGAGGGCCGGTCGAGCGAGAGGTAGCCCAGTCCGATCTCGGCGAACGAGTCGAGCGTCTGCTGCAGCGCCGAGAGCAACGGGGCTGCGGCCGGCGCGTCGACGCCGCGGACCCAGTCGGCGAGGTCGCTCACCTGCATCGCGCACGCGTCCGCGATGTTGATCCCGGCGACGCGCGAGGCTCGCGCCGCCTCGTTGAGCCGGGTCCCGCTGCACTCGGGGCACACGGTGAAGGTGACCGCGCGCTCTACGAACGCACGGATGTGCGGCTGCATCGCCTCGGTGTCCTTCGAGAGGATCGACCGCTGGATCCGCGGGATCAACCCCTCGTAGGTCATGTTGATGCCCTCGATCTTCATCCGCGTCGGCTCGCGGTGGAGGAAGTCGTGGAGCTCGGTCGTCGTGTAGTCGCGGATCGGCTTGTCGGGGTCCACGAAGCCCGAAGCGCTGTAGAGCCGGAAGTTCCAGCCGCCCACCGTGTAGCCGGGGATCGTGAGCGCGCCGTCGGCGAGCGACTTGGAGTCGTCGAAGAGCTGGGTGAGGTCGACGTCGTGCACGGTGCCGATGCCCTCGCAGCGCGGGCACATGCCGCCGGCGCGGCTGAAGGTCTTCCGCACGGTCTTCGCGGCACCGCGTTCGACCGTGATCGCTCCGCTCGCCCGCACCGGGGGGACGTTGAACGAGAACGCGTTCGGCGACCCGGCGTGCGGCTGCCCGAGCCGGCTGAACAAGATGCGCAGCATCGCGTGCGCATCGGTCGCGGTGCCGACCGTGGAGCGGGCGCCGGCGCCCATCCGCCGCTGGTCGACGATGATCGCGGTGGTGAGGCCGTCGAGCACGTCGACGTCGGGCCGTGCGAGCGTCGGCATGAAGCCCTGGACGAACGCGCTGTAGGTCTCGTTGATGAGGCGCTGCGACTCCGCGGCGATCGTGCCGAACACGAGCGAGCTCTTGCCCGAGCCGGAGACGCCGGTCACCACGGTGAGCCGGCGCTTCGGTAGCGCGACGCTCACGTCCTTCAGGTTGTTCTCGCGCGCGCCGTGCACGCGGATCAGGTCGTGGCCGACTTCGCCACGAGTCGCGGCCGGGCGCGCCCCTTCCCTCGTGCGCGTGCTCACCTCGGGTCCGTGCGGATCGCGTCGCCGCGCGGCCACGCAGCGGGGGAGCCCGCGGTCATGGGTCCTGGAGCAGCCCGAGGACGTTCCCGTCGGGGTCGGCGACCGTCGCGACAAGGCGTCCGCCGCCGACGTCGTGCGCGGGCTCCCGCACGGTGGCGCCCGCGGCGGTCACCTCGGCGATCTTCGCCTCGATGTCCGCCACGTGCCAGTACGCGACCGGTGAGGTCATCGCCTGCGGCCCACCTCCGGGCACGAGGCCGACGTGCTGGCCCGCAGCGTCGAAGCCCACGTAGTAGGGCCCGTCGGCCTGGGGCGCGACGCCGAGCAGCGCGGCGTATACGGCCTTGGCCGCCGTTAGGTCCGAGACGGGGTGGAGCACGGTCTTGATTCCCTCGGTCGACGATCCGGTCATGGTCGCTTCTCCTGTCGTGTGCGTGTTCGGACTTTCCTGGCTCGGCGACGAGCGGGAGGGTCGGCGGTCGTGCCGGGCGGGCCCGGCCGTCGGCCGCCGGCCGCCGGCTCGGCCCGTCACGCGACCGCCCGCCGGAAGATCCGCGTCGCCCACGCGAGCATGGCCGCGCAGGTCGGGGCGAGCACGGCGAAGGCTTGCCAGACCTCGGGCCGGCCGTAGGCGTCGACCGCGAGCGCCCGGGCGGCCACGACGAGGTAGTACAGCGGGTTGAAGTGGGCGAGGACCTGCATCCACTCGGGCGCGGTCTGGCTCGAGATCGGCAGGAGCACGCCCGCGAGCAGGAGCAGCGGCAGGTTGATCCCGTTGATCACCGCGGCGAACGCGCTGATCTCCTTCGTCGAGATCGCGGTCGCGACGGAGAACGCCGCGAACGTCGTCGCGAGCAGGCAGAGCAGCACCGCGAGCACGGCGAGCCCGCTCCAGTGCGCGTCGAAGCCGAAGCCGATGCCGACGAGGACGACGACGAGGTCGAACACGAGCATCATCGAGAGCCCGGAGAGGATCGGCCCGATGAGGATCGCGAACCGGCTCGTCGGCGTCACGCGGAACCGCTCGATGACGCCGCCCTGGAGCTCGAAGATCGTGCTGAACCCGGCGCTGCTGCCGCTCGCGAACGCCATGAGCGACATGATCCCGGGGAGGAACAGCTCGAGCGCGACGCCGGTGCTCGGCGCGCGCGTCACCTGCTTGAGCAGCGGCGTGAAGAGCGCGAGGTAGAGCACGGGGGTCGAGAAGCCGACGAACAGCCATATGGGATTGCGCAGCATCTGGCGCGTGTAGCGCTTGTAGAGGAGCCCGATGTCGGTCGCGACCTTCACGCCGCCGTCTCCGTGCCGGCCGGCCCCCCGTCGCGAAGCGAGCGGCCGGTCTGGCGCAGGAACACGTCGTCGAGCGTCGGCTCCGACAAGTTGATGGTCCGGAGCTCGATCCGCTCGGCGTCGAGCAGCCGCAGGAGGACGGGGAGCGCCGTGGCGCCGTCCTCGACGTAGAGCCGGAGCACGTCATCCTCGACGGTCGCCTCCCGCACGCTCGGCTCGTGCTCGAGGATGCGACCGGCGCGCCGCGCTACCTCGTGGCCACCGTGGACGACGATGACGACCGCGTCGCCTGCCACCTCGCGCTTCAGGTCACGAGGCGTGCCCTCGGCGACGATCTCGCCGTGGTCCATGATGACGAGGCGGTCGCAAAGCACGTCCGCCTCCTCGAGGTAGTGCGTCGTGAGGAACACGGTCGTCCCGCGTGTGCGAAGCGCCTCGATCTGCACCCAGAGGTTCGCCCGGTTCTGGGGGTCGAGGCCCGTGCTCGGCTCGTCGAGGAACAGCACCTCGGGCTCGTGCACGATGCCCATCGCGATGTCGAGGCGCCGGCGCTGGCCGCCGGAGTACGTCCGCACCTTGCGGTCGGCGAAGTCCGCGAGGTCGAGTGCCGCCATGAGCCGCTCGGCGCGTGCCGTGACGGTCGCGAGGCTGTCGCCGTAGAGGCGGCCCTGGAGCACGAGGTTCTCGCGCCCGGTCGCGAGCTCGTCCGCTCCACCGAGCTGGCTCACGTAGCCGATCCGCGCGCGGACCTCCTTCGGCGCGCGCCCGACGTCGAGCCCCGCGACGGTGGCCGAGCCGGAGTCGATCGGGAGCAGGGTCGTGAGCATCCGCAGCGTCGTCGTCTTGCCCGCGCCGTTCGGCCCGAGGAAGCCGAAGATCTCGCCGCGCCCGACGACGATGCTCACGCCCCGCACGGCCTCGACGGGCCCGCGCTTCGAGCGGAAGCTCTTGCGCAGGCCGGTCGTCGTGATTATCGGCTCCATCGATCCGCTCCCTCTCAGTCAGTCGGTCCTCGCCGCCGCGCTCGCACGCGCTCGTGTGTCCGCACTCGCACTCGCCTGCTCACCGCTCGTCGGCGAGCGCGTCGATGCCCGGGAGCGGGACCGGCGTGAGCCGCTCCGGGTCGGCGAACACCGCGCGCCACCAGTCCGTGCCCTCGAGCGCACCGCTTCGGATGTCCGCGGTCAGCCGGCGCACGTAGTCGAGCTCGGCCCGGTAGAGCACGTAGCGGAACTGTCCTTCGATCCAGAAGAGCCGGGGAATGCGCTGCCGCTCGACGAGCTCGCGCGCCGCGTCCGTCTGGGCGAGCAGGAGCTCGAGGCGCGCGGCCCGCTCGTCGAGCAGCGACACGGCCTCGTCGGGTGGCAGCGCGGGGAGGAACGACAGCGCGGCCTCGAAGCTCGGGTACTCCTTCGTGGGCAGGGACACGAGCTCCGCGAGCCACTCGTGCATCTCGGCACGGCCGGCCGCGGTGAGCTCGTAGACCGTGCGCTCGGGGAGGCGCCCCTCGCGGCCGGTCTCGACTGGGGTGACGAGACGGCGCCGCTCGAGCGACGCGACGACCGCGTAGAGCGAGCCGTAGTTGAGCCGCACGCTGTCCTGCTTGTGGCGCTGGCGGAGCGTCGACGCGACCTCGTAGGGGTGCATCGGCCGCTCGTACAGGCAGATGAGGACCGCGAGGGCGAGCGGATTGCTCCGGTTCCGGCCTGACACGTGCCCGCACCGCTTCCCATATCCTCGATCTCGTGTACTCGACTCAGAGTACCCACGAACGGCGGGTCGGTCAACGTACGCGCGGGCCGGGCCCGGCGGGCACCGCGTCAGCTTCGCCGACGCCCTGCGAGGAACGACTCGACGTCGGCCGCCACGGTCGTCGCGTCCTCGAAGAGGAACGCGTGCCCGGCGCCCCGGTAGATGCGGAGCTGCGAACCCGGGATCAGCGAGGCCACCCTGCGGTCGTTCGCCACTGCGTCGAGCCGGTCCTGCGAGCCGTCGGCGACGAGCGTCGGCGCCGTGATGCTCGACGTCCGCCTGCCCGCTGCGTCCGTGCCGTTCCACCACCCGAGCACGGCCGACCGCTGCGCGCGGATCACTGCAGCCGGAGCCGGTCGTGACTTCGGGTAGCTGCCGATCGACACCTCGTACTGCGCGCCGGCTGTGCCCGAGCCCGGGGGGAACAGGTCGGCCAAGGCCTGCGCCGCGTTCGCGCCCGTGAGGGCCGCGATCGCCTGCTGCGACGGCACGACGGTCCGGGTGCCCGGGTACGCGGCGCACAGCACGAGGCGGCTCACCTGCGCGGGGTGGAGCACCGCGAGCGCCTGGGCGATCATGCTCCCCATCGACCATCCGAGCACGGCCGGCCTGTGGAGGCCGAGCGCGCGGAGGAGCGCGCTCGTCTGCTCGGCCATCGCGTCGACGCTGAGACGCCCTCGCCGTGCCGCCGTCCGGCCGATGCCCGCGTTGTCGAAGACCACGACCTCGTGGTGCTCGGCGAGCGCGTCGACGAACCGCGGGTCCCAGGTCTCCATCGTGCCGGCGAAACCCATGATCATGACCAGCGGTGGCCCGGTGCCGACCTCCCGGTAGCCGACGGCGCCCGCCGCGGTGTGCGCGGTCCGCACCGGCGCCGACGCGATCGACCGGACCGCGGGAGGCGACACCGCGCCACCCGCGGCCTTCGCAGCCGCCTCTCGCGCGAAGGCCGTGACGGTCGCGGCGATCGGGTTCCCGACGTCGAGGTAGAGGATCTCGCCGACGAACGAGCGCACGCGGAACAGCACGAGGTCGCCGCTGAGCGGGAACCCCGAGATGCGCATCGCCATTCGGTACGCGGCAGATGCCGAGCCGACGCGCGCGAGCCCGAGCCCGTGGATCGCCGCTCGGACCGCCGTCGTGCCCGCGTTGAAGGTCAGCGACCGGCATCGGTCGAGGGCGGCGACCGCCGTCGCGTAGAGCGAGGATGGCTGCGCCTCCGTCGCGAGCGACTCGGTGAGCACGGGCAGCGACGCACCCTGGACGAAGCTCACGGTCGTGTGCCGCGAAGCGCGGCCCGCGCGCGACGTCAGGCCGGCGAGGCACGTCGAGGCCTCGAGGCCGCGCGTCGTGGGGGCCGAGCGGTCGACGTGCCAGTTGGGCGGGAGATCCGAGACGCCGAGCGCGCGCGCCGCGAGGGCTGGCGGCGAGGCCGCGCCGCCGGCGGTGGCGGTGGCGGTGGCGAACGTCGCTCCGGCGAGCACCACCGCGACGACGACGGCGGCGCGCACGAGGGTGGTGCGGTCGGTCACGGCGCAGCTCCTCTCGTCGGCGTCGGCGCGCCCCTCGTTCGTCTCCTCGCCCGAGTAGCAACGGTACGCGGAAACTGGCGGCGGTGCGGGCAGCGGCGATGTGCAAAGCTCGGGCCACCGCCACCGCCACCGCCACCGCCACCGCCACACCCGCCACCCGTCCGACGGACACGGCTCGCCGTCTCGCAGGAGGGAACTCCGATGGCTGCTCTCGCCCGCTGGTGCTTCCGGCGCCGCAAGCTCGTGCTCGCCGCCTGGCTGATCGCGCTCGTGCTCGTCGCCGGGATCGCGCGCTCCGTGGGCTCCACGTACTCGAACAACTTCTCCTTCCCCTCGACCGACTCGAGCAAGGCGCTCGCCGTCGTGAAGGCCAACTTCCCCGCGCAGAGCGGCGACAGCGACCAGGTCGTCGTGCGCGCGAAGTCCGGGACGCTGTCGAGCCCGAAGGTCGCCTCCGCGGTCGACGCGATGCTCGCGAAGGTCGCGCGGCTCGGATTCGTGACGACCGTCACGTCGCCGTACGCGACGAAGCTGGTCTCCGCGGACGGCACGATCGGTCTCGCCACCGTGCAGCTCGACGCCCAGGCGCAGAACGTCTCGAACGCGCAGGTGCAGCAGCTGATCCGTGTCGCGCAGTCGGCCGACTCGCGCCTGCTCGAGGTCCAGCTCGGCGGGGCCGCGATCCAGGCCGGGGAGAGCCAGGGGGGAGGATCGGGCGACTTCCTCGTCGGCGCGCTGCTCGCCCTCGTCGTGCTGTACTTCGCGTTCCGGCGCTCGTTCCTCAGCGCGCTCCTCCCGCTGCTGTCGGCGGTCGTCGCGATCGGCATCGGGACCTCGCTGATCGCGATCCTGTCGCACGCGTTCAGCGTCCCGCAGTTCGCGACCCAGCTCGCGGAGCTGATCTCGCTCGGCGTGGGCGTGGACTACGCGCTGTTCATCGTGAACCGCCACCGGCGCGAGCTGCTCGCGGGCCGCACGCCCGAAGAGTCGGCGGTGCGCTCGATGAACACCTCCGGGCGCGCGGTGTTCATCGCCGGGCTGACTGTCTGCATCGCGCTGCTCGGTATGTTCGCCCTCGGGCTCACCTTCCTCTACGGGGTGTCGCTCGGGGCCGCGTTCGTCGTCGTGCTCACGATGCTCTCGTCGCTCACGCTGCTCCCGGCGATGCTCGGCTTCTTCGGGGACCGGGCGCTCTCACGGCGCGACCGGCGCGCGCTGCGCGCGGACGCGCCCGCCGGGCCCGGGGAGCGAGCGGGCGTGGACCGGGGCGGCAGCCCGTTCTGGACGTGGTGGTCGGCCGTGGTCGAGCGGCGCTCGGCCGTGCTCGGCGTGCTCAGCCTCGCGGTGATCGTCGTCGTCGCGCTGCCCTTCTTCAGCATCCGGCTCGGCCTCGCGGACTCGGGCGAGGACCCGTCGGGGTCGACGACGCGCCAGGCGTACGACCTGCTCGCAACGGGGTTCGGGCCGGGGTTCAACGGCCCGCTGCAGGTGGTCGGGAAGACCGCGGGGCCGGGCGACCTCGCGCGGTTCGACGCGTTCGTCGGCGGGCTCGCGCACGCGCCGGGCGTCGCACGCGTCCTCCCGACGCGCACCAGCCCCAACGGCAGGGCCGCGGTCTCCTTCGTGTACCCGGCCTACAGCCCGCAGGCGCCGCAGACGACCGCGCTCGTCGACCGGATCCGTGCCGAGGTGCCGCGGGCGACGGCCGGGACCACGCTCGCGGTCCACGTCGGCGGCGAGACGGCGGGCGGCATCGACTTCTCGAACGTGCTCGCCGCGAAGCTCCCGGTGTTCGTCGTGGTGATCGTCGTCCTCGCGTTCCTGCTGCTCGCGGCCGTGTTCCGAAGTCTGCTCGTGCCGCTCATGGCGTCGCTCATGAACATCTTGTCGATCGGCGCGGCGCTCGGCGCGATCACCGCCGCGTTCCAGTTCGGCTGGCTGAGGCCGGTGCTCGGCTTCGCGAAGGCCGGCCCGATCGAGGTCTACCTCCCGGTCATGATGTTCGCCGTCCTTTTCGGCCTGTCCATGGACTACGAGGTCTTCCTCGTGAGCAGGATGCACGAGGAGTGGATCATGACCGGCGACAACGCCCGCGCCGTGCGCCGCGGCCAGGCGGAGACCGGTCGGGTGATCACCGCGGCCGGTCTCATCATGATCCTCGTGTTCCTCTCCTTCAGCCTCATCAACAACGCGCTCGTGATCCAGGAGTTCGGGATCGGATTCGCGGTCGCGATCGTGATCGACGCGTTCCTCGTGCGCACGGTCCTCGTCCCCGCCCTCATGCACGTGGCCGGCGCGCGCAACTGGTGGCTCCCCTCGTGGCTCGACCGCACGCTCCCCACGTTGCACATCGAGGCGGACGACCTGGCCGAGTCCGGCGACGAGCCCGCTCCGGTGGGCGCCGGCGCTCCGTAGGATCGGCGCCATGGCAGATCCGGTGCTGCAGACGGTGCCCCTCGGCGTCCGGTGGGGGACCGCGGACCCGTTCCTCTTCTGCGTCCACCATGCCGACGGCTACCCGGCCGCCAACGAGCGCCTCGGCCCGGCCGCGTCGCTCGAGGCGCGCGACCTCGGCATGGACTTCTCGGGGGCACAGGGCTGGAGCATGTACCACGGCAGCGTGGTCCCCGGCTTCCCGCAGCATCCCCACCGGGGCTTCGAGACCGTGACGTTCGTGCGGCGCGGGTTCGTCGACCACTCGGACTCGCTCGGCGCGACGGCACGCTTCGGCCGCGGCGACGTGCAGTGGCTGACGGCCGGATCGGGCATCGTCCACTGCGAGATGTTCCCCCTGCTCGACCGCACCGGTCCGAACCCCTCCGAGCTGTTCCAGATCTGGCTCAACCTGCCGTCCGACGACAAGATGGTCGACCCGTACTTCACGATGCAGTGGGGCGAGGACATCGCGCGGCTCGCGCTGTGCGACGACGACGGCCGCTCGGGCGAGTTGACCGTCATCGCCGGGCAGATCGAGGGGATCCGTCCGCTCGCGCCGCCACCCGACTCCTACGCGTCACGCCCGGACGCGGACCTGGCCATCTGGCACCTCGCGCTCGAGCCCGGTGCCCGTTGGGTCGTCCCACCCGCGGCCTCGGCCGCCACGGTGCGGACGCTGTACGTCTTCGAGGGCTCGCTGTCGGTCGCCGGCCGCCCGGTCGCGGCGTCGACCGGCGCCGTCGTGCGCCCCGACGAGCCGCTCCCGCTCGCCGCAGGAGCGGCCGGCGCGGAAGCGCTCGTGCTGCAGGGCCGGCCGATCGGCGAGCCGGTCGTCCAGTACGGGCCGTTCGTGATGAACGACCGGGCTGGCATCGAGAAGGCGCTCGTCGACTACCGCACGACCGGCTTCGGCGGCTGGCCGTGGCCCACCGACGACCCGGTGCAGCCGGTCGGTGCCGGGCGATTCGCCCGCCACGCCGACGGCCGGATCGAGCAGCGGGCCGCTCGCGGCGCGTAGCGCGCGCCGGCGTTCAGCCGCCGACGGCGGCCGGGCCGACCGCCGCGGCCCCGTACGACGTGAGGGCGACGGACCCGACGACGCACACCCAGAGTGCGGCCGCGAGCGCGAGGTGGACGTCCTGCGCCGCGGGTGGCGCGGCGAGCACGGCCGTGACGGCGCCGACGGCCACCTCGCTCGCGCACAGCCCGAGCAGGACCCACGCGAGCCCGACGGCCGTGGGCGACCGCTCGCGACGGCGGGCGAGCGTGCCGAGCGCGAGCGTTGCGACGAGCGCTGTCGCGACGAGCGCGGCGGCACGGTGCACGAGGACGATCACGACGAGCGCGTCGGCGACGTGCCCGTGCGGGACGCACCACGGCCAGCTCGGGCAGCTCGCGCTCGCCCCGCCGTCGACGACGATCGACCCGGAGACGATCAGCACGAACGTCGCGACCACCGCGGCGGCGCCGAGGCGTCCCGGCCGGAGCGCGCGCGCGGCCCGGGACCGGGAGGGGCCGCTGCACGCGACGGCCGTCACGGCCGTGGACGCGAGCAGGAGGAGCCCCGTCGCGAGGTGGAGCGCGACGGTGACGGGTGCGTTGTGCGTGATCACCGTGACGGCGCCGAGCACGACCTGGACGGCGACGATCCCGACCGCGGCGAGCGCAGGCCGCATCGCGCGCTGCGGTCGGGAGCGCCACGCCGCGAGTGCGGTGGCGCAGGCTCCGATCGTCACGAGGGCGGCGAGGTACCGGTGGACCTGTTCGAGGAGCGAGTGGAGGTGGTCGATCGGACCGATCTGTCCGTAGCAGAGCGGCCAGCCCGGACATCCCATGCCCGACTCGGTCACGCGCACGGTGCTGCCGAGCGCGACGAGCGCGAACGTCCCGGCGAGGGTCGCCACGGCGAGCACGCGCAGCGCGTTCGACGGGCTCGCCGCGACGGGGCGCGCGACGGCGGCCGCCGCCCGACCGTCCCGCGCGGCCGCTGCCCGGTCTCCCGCCGCGGTCATCCGAGCGAGACGAGGAGCTCGACGTGCGCCCGGGAGCGGTCCTGGGCCCGCCAGACGCCGAGCTGGCGGCGCGCGTAGACGCGCAGAGCCGGGAGCTGGAGCGCGGTCGTCTCTGCCGGGGCCATGACGACCTGGTGCCCGTCGACGTGGGCGAGCGCTTCGTCGGTGATCGCCTCGGTCCCGATCGTCACCGTCGAGCAGCCCGAGCGGCGCATGAGGTCGAGGAGCTCGTGGTCGACCTCGGGGCGGGACCGCGAGCGGTGGACGGCGTCCGCGCGGACCTGCGCGAACAAGTTCGGCGTGAGGCCCGTCGCGACCATGGCCGTGAGCAGCTCGTCGTCCGCGCCTTGTCCACGACGAAGTTGTCGTCGTGGACGAACTGCCGGGCGGAGCGCCCGGCGAGGTCCGCGAGCACCTGGTCCGTCCTTCGGTGGCGCACGGAGCGCGAGAACATCGCGGTCACCGAGCACAACTCGCAGTCGTAGGGGCAGCCCCACCGCGTCATGAGCGGCCGCGTGGTCATCCGCTCGTGACCCTTGAGCGGCAGGCCGCGCTCGAGGCGCCCGACGAGCTCGGCGGCGAGGCTCGACGAGCCGGATCCGCAGTCCCATCTGCTCAGGTGCCGTACCGGCCGCCGCGCGCCGCGCGCCCGTGGCGACGAGACGGCGGTCGAGCCGGAAGTTGCCGGCCGGGAGGGGTGCGGCTCGCCCCCGGTAGGACGCCTGGTGGGGCAGGCGCCCTACCGGGGGCGAGCCGCCGGTCCGCCGTCGCGGGCCCGTGCGCACGCGGCCCGGTGTCACGGAGACGAGCGCTCCGACGCAGCCGCGTGCCGGTCTCAAGCCGCGCCATCGCGCCCCCCTGGTGCCCTCGGCCGACGGGTCAACTATCGGGCACGGCCGAATCGTTTGTCAATTCGCCAACTTTACGTAGACCAAGTGAGAGAAGGTCAGGGCCGTCCCCCGCCCCACGCCACCGCCCCACGCTCGGTGCGTGGCGCACGGCGGCCG
>DAHUXW010000058.1 GCA_027306925.1 Acidimicrobiaceae bacterium
CGTCAGCAGCGCGGTGGCGGGCGCCGCGGCGCGCAGCAGCGGCCGCCGTCGGACGCACCCGCCGAGGTCGAGGAGACGGCGCGCGCGAGCGTGGGCGACGGCGGAGCGGCGGACGCGGCCGACGAGACGACGACGCGACCGGCGGGAGCGTCGCGCAAGCGGCGGGGTGGCCGGGGACGAGGAACGGCGGAGCGTGCTCCGGTCGAACGGGGCTCCGGTGCTCCCGAAGAGGAGGAAGATCAGATGAGCGTGGACCAGCAGGCGGAGATCGCCGGAGCGTTCGTGCGTGGTGTCGTGGAGCGGTTCGGCCTCGACGCCGCGACGGACGTGCACGTGAGCGAGGAGCACATCTCGGTCGAGGTGACAGGCGAGGATCTCGGGCTGCTCGTCGGCCCGCGTGGCGCGACCCTCGACGCGCTCCAGGAGCTCACCCGGACCGTCGTCCAGCGCCGCGGTGAGGAGCACGGCACGCGCATCGTCGTCGACGTCGCAGGCTTCCGAGCCCGGCGTGCAGCGGCGCTCGAGACGTTCACGCGCCGGGTCGCCGACGAGGTCCTCGCTTCCGGCTCGGCCGAGGCACTCGAGCCGATGTCCGCGGCCGACCGCAAGATCGTGCACGACGTCGTCAACGGCATCCACGGTGTGGAGACGACGTCCGAAGGCACGGACCCCCGGCGCTACGTGGTCGTGCGACCGGCAGGAAGCGTCGACGCGGACCGGTGAGCGGCCGCTCCGGCGGGCTGCATCGGCCTGACGGAGACGTGATGCGCAGCGGTGAGCCTGTCACGGTGCTGGAGATCCTCCGCGAGGCGCGCGAAGTCGGCGCACTCGGCCCGGGGGAGCTCGAGGCGCAGGTCGCGCACGCGTCGGCGTTCGTCGACGCAGCCGGGCCGGAGCTGTTCGACGACGCGTGGCTGGTCGACCTCGGTAGCGGTGGTGGGATCCCCGGCCTCGTGATCGCGGCGCGCTGTCCGACGCTGCGCGTGACCCTTCTCGACGGCCGCGTGCAGCGCGCGGCGCTGCTCGAGCGGGCGGTCGACCGCCTGGGGTGGGGCGAGCGCGTGACGGTGCTCGGCGAGCGAGCCGAGGTCGCAGGCCGGCGCGCCGAGCTCCGTGGTCGCGTGGACGTGGTCGTCGCACGCGGCTTCGGCCGACCTGCGGTCACCGGCGAGTGTGCGGCACCGCTCCTTCGTGTCGGTGGTCGTCTCGTCGTGTCGGAGCCCCCGGGAGCGGTGGCCGCGATACCGCGGTGGCCTGCGGGACCGTGTGACGAGCTCGGTCTCGAGCTCGTCCGCCTGGTGGAGATCCAGTGGTCCTTCGCGGTGCTCGCCCAGGTGCACGTGTGTCCGAGCCGCTTCCCACGGCGTGTCGGCATTCCGGAAAAGCGCCCGCTCTTCTAAGGACGCTCGAGCAGGGACCGGTAGTTCTCCCGCATCTCCGCGAACCGCTCGCTCGTGCGCACGTCGAGGTGGTCGCCGAGGCGAGCCTCGAGGAGCGGCACGAGCTCGTCGCGGAGGAACGCGCCGCGCGCCATCCACTGGAAGTACTCGCGGCCGCCGTGGTTGTACGGGCCGTACAGGCGGCCGCCCGGGAAGGTCCGCTCGATCCAGCGAAAGAGCGGCTCGTGGCGGACGTGCATGCGTAGCGTCACGTGCGGCTGCCGGCCGTCGCCGCCGAAGTGGCCCTCGCCGACGAGTATCCCGACGAGCACGCCGACCTCGAACTCGGTCGCCAACCGTCGCCCCCACTTCCGTCGCCGTGTTTCACCGTAAGGTACCACGTGGAACATCGGCCGGCGGCGTGGTGCTGTTTCACCGTAAGGTACCACGTGGAACATCACACGGCGACGTGGCGCTGTTTCACCGTCGTGCAGCACGTGGAACATCGGCAGCGGGCCCTCCAGCCGGCCGACGCGCCGCCGCCCGTCATGCTCCCCACGCCTCCGGTCCGCTTGACCGCGGCGCCGCGTGCGGCGAGGATGGGTCGGCTCGCCACGGGCTGGTGCGACACGAGGTCGCGACGACTGGGTGGGCGATCCGCGCGATCAGTCGCCGCGTGGTCCGCGTCGTCCCGACGGGCGGGTAGCACCGTGCGCGAGCTGGGGATTCGACTAAGTAGGGCCGGCGCCACGTTCAGCCGGACGAGTACCCGACGCCGTCCGGCGTCGGCGCCACAAGGTGAGTTGTCGAGAAGGGGCGAGATGCTCGAGTACGTGGAGAGGCAGCGCGCGCCGCGCCGCGCCCGGTGACGCGCCCTCGGGGTGGCGGCACCGGATGCGGCAGACCCCTTCCAAGGGTGTTCGCGGTCGCGAATCAGAAGGGCGGCGTCGGCAAGACGACGACGGCGGTGAACCTCGGCGCGTCACTCGCCGACCTCGGCTATCGAGTTCTCGTCATCGACCTCGACCCGCAGGGCAACGCGACGACGGGCCTCGGGATCGACGCGCGGAACTTCGACACGTCCGTCTACGACGTGATCCTGCACGACGTCCCGCTCGAGGACTGCATCGAGCCGACGAGTATCAAGAACCTGTTCGTCGCTCCGGCGACCATCGACCTCGCCGGTGCGGAGATCGAGCTCGTGCCGGCCTTCAGCCGGGAGCTCCGTCTTCGCAAGGCAGTGGAGCAGGTCCGGGACGACTTCCAGTACCTGCTGATCGACTGCCCGCCGTCGCTCGGGCTGATCACGGTGAACGGGCTGGCGGCGGCCGACGAGGTTCTCGTCCCCATCCAGTGCGAGTACTACGCGCTCGAGGGGGTCGGCCAGCTCCTCCGCAACGTCGAGCTCGTGCGCGGAAACCTCAACCCGTCGCTCGAGGTCACGACCATCGTGCTCACGATGTACGACGGGCGGACGAAGCTCGCGGACCAGGTGGTCCAGGAGGTACGCAGCCACTTCGGCGACGCGGTGTGCCGGACGGTCGTGCCGCGCTCGGTGCGGGTCTCCGAGGCACCGTCCTTCGGTCAGCCGGTCACGGTCCACGATCCGTCGTCGCGCGGTGCGATCGCGTACCGCGCGCTCGCGTTGGAGGTGAGCGGTGGCGCGGCGTAGCGGACTCGGCCGGGGCCTCGACGCCCTCATCCCTCCCGGCGCGGCCAGGGGCGCGGGCTCCGCGCTGCGTGAGGTCCCCCTCTCGAGCATTCGACCGAACCCGTACCAGCCGCGCAAGCAGTTTGACGAGCAGTCGCTCTCGACGCTCGTCGACTCGATCCGGGCGATCGGTGTGCTCCAGCCGGTTCTCGTGCGGGAGGTCGGCGACGGCGAGTACGAGCTCATCGCGGGCGAGCGACGGTGGCGTGCCTCCCGGCGCGCCGGCCTCCAGTCGATCGCCGCACTCGTGCAGGTGGCCGACGACGTGGCGAGCCTCGAGCAGGCGCTCGTCGAGAACCTCCACCGCGAGGACCTGAACGCGCTCGACGAGGCCGCCGCCTACCAGCAGCTCATCGAGGAGTTCCACCTGACCCACGAAGAGGTCGCGCGCCGCGTCGGCAAGAGCCGTGCGTCGGTCTCGAACGCGCTGCGCCTCTTCCAGCTGCCGCCGTCGGTTCAGCGTCTCGTGCGCGACGCGAAGCTGAGCCCGGGCCACGCGCGTGCGCTCCTCGGCTCGCCCGATCGCGACCTCCAGGAGCGCCTCGCCCGCGACGCGGTCGACGGCTCGCTCTCGGTGCGCGCCCTCGAGGAGCTCGTCCGGACAGAGATGCGCGACGACACCCTCGAGGACGCGGACGCCGTCGAGGACCCCGACGCGATGCCCGACCTTCTCTCGAGCGCCGCCTCGCCGTCCGCCGACGGTGCGGACGCGCCGCCGCCCGGAGCTCCGCAGCTTCACACCACCGACCCGATCGCCACCGCGGTGCAGGGCCTGAGGCCCGCGACCGCCTCGGAACCCGGCGCGACGAGCGGTCGGCCGCCGGTCTCGGCACGCGACCACCGGCTGCGACCACCGGGTGTCCTCGAGCTCGAGGAGCTTCTCGCGGACCACCTGGACACCCGCGTCCGGGTCGACATGGGGGCGCACCGCGGGCGCATCGTCGTCGAGTTCGCGACCGTGGAGGACCTGGAGCGAATCTATCGGGCGATGCTCGGCGCGCAGGGCGGCTGAGCGTCGGCTCGACGTCAGGTGAAGGTCGAGGAAGCCGTCTCCGACTCCACCGAGACGGGTCCGCCGGGTCCGGCGCGCAGCGCCGGTGGCGCCTCGCAACTTGAGAGACTACTTGACAGTTGTGAGGCTGTGACCTGCGGCCTCGGCCGCGGTGAGGCGGCCGGTGCGGCGTGTCGTCGCGGCGGAGCGGACGGTCTCCCGCTGGCTCGACCATTGATCGAGCGCGCTCGCTAACGCGCAGGTGTACGTTGATCCACAACCTGTGCATGAGGTTGTGGATCAGTCGCGGTCACTCCCAGCTCGCGCCGAGCCAGGTGTCGAGCGCGTCGACGAGGACCCGTGCGAGGTCGGGGGTCCGGCGCACGACCTCGACGGGGGTGCCGAGCCGCAGCTCGACGGCGGGCATGCGCGTCTCCCGCAGGATCGTGAGCGCCATCCCGCTCGTCCCGCCGTCGCGAAGACGGAGCACCGAGGGCAGCTCGGCTTGGATGATCTCCGCGAGGTGACGGCTTGCCACCGACTCGTAGCGGTACCCCCGGTAGTACGAGGTCGTGCAGTCGTCGCGCCCTGCCGTGAGCTCGAGGTCGACCAGGCAGTGTGCCTCGGCGGCGTTGGCCTCGGCTGCGCGCCGCGACGCGTCGGGGTGCTGCAGCGCGAGCGCGGTCGCGCCCTCGCGCTCGAGCGCCCGGCAGACCGAGGCGATCCCGGCGGCGAACCCGCCGGAGCCGCTCACCGCGACGCGCCGCGCCGCGAGCGTGCGGCGGTCTCCGCCCGCGAGGAGGAGCCGCTCGCGCAATGGGCTCACGAGGTCCGCCCCGCCCTTCCGGGTCGTAAGGCGCTCGAGGTCCCCGATCGTGCGGTGCCCGCAGACGCCGTCGACGACGAGGCCGGCGTTGCGCTGGAAGTCCATGAGCGCCGCGACGGTCTCGTCGCCGAGGATGCCGTCGATGCGGCCCGGGTCGAAGCCGAGCTGGCTGAGCCGGCGCTGGAGGTCGGCGACGTCGTCGCCGCGCAGCATCGGGCGGCTCCGGTAGAGCGGTCGGTCGCCGAGGTGGTAGCCGGCCTCGACGATCGCCGACCACGCGCTCCGGTCGACCGCACCGTCTTCGCGCAGGCCCCGGTCGCGCTGGAACGCGCGCACCGCGCGCTCGGTCTCGTGGTCGAAGACGTTGCCGTCGCACGAGTAGCCGAGGCGGGAGAGCCGTTGCTGGAGGTCGGCGACGGCACGGCCCCGCTGGCCACGGGCGAGCGGGAGCTGCGTTCCGGCGGGCTCGTCGTGGTGCCCCCCGGGCGGTCGGTGGGCTGCAGCCATCGGCGACATGCTAGAAGGCCGCCGCGTGCACCTGGGCCGGGCGCGCGGCGGGCACGGGTCCCCCCGTGGCCGCCGGTCCGTGGCGCCGTGGCGCCGTTGCAATTCCTACCTAGATGTGGGGCTCGATCTCCGCGAGCAGCGCCGACTTGGACTTCGCGCCGACGATTCGCGCCTTCACCTCGCCGTCCTTGAACAAGATGAGCGTGGGGATGCTCATGACCCCGTACCGCTGGGCCGTCTTCACGTTGTCGTCGACATTCAGCTTCGCGATGCGAAGGCTGTCGTGCTTCTCGGAGGCGATCTCGTCGAGGATCGGCGCGATCATCTTGCACGGCCCGCACCACTCGGCCCAGAAGTCGACGAGAACCGGGGTGTCCGACAGCGTGATCTGCTCGTCGAAACTCCCGTCCGTCACCGTGACCGTCGCGTCTCCCATGACCTGTCTCCTCCCGTCACCCTGTGGGCGTGGCTATCTCCCGACCGCGCTCGACGCCCCGTGGCGCCCGGACCGCACGGTGCAGACTCGGAGGGTAGAACCCCGCGACACCGCCGGTCATTCCTCCCGGCCGGCCGGGGCCGGTCAGCTGTGGTGGACGTCCTCGAGGTACCGCTCGACGTCGAGGGCGGCCATGCATCCGGAGCCGGCGGCGGTGATCGCCTGGCGGTACACGTGGTCCTGGACGTCGCCGCACGCGAAGACGCCGGGGACCGCCGTGCGAGTGCCGTCGTGCGTGGCGAGGTAGCCGGCGGCGTCCATCTCGAGCTGGCCGGCGAAGAGCGCGGTGTTGGGCGCGTGGCCGATCGCGACGAAGCAGCCGTTCACCGCGACGTCCGACACCGCTCCGGTCACGACGTCGCGCACCCGCAGCCCCTCGAGCTTCGCGTCGCCGAGGACCTCTTCCACGACGGAGTCCCAGAGGAAGGCGATCTTCGGGTTGGCCAGCGCACGGTCCTGCATGATCTTCGAGGCGCGGAGCTCCTTGCGCCGGTGCACGACGAGCACCGACGAGGCAAACTTCGACAGGAATATCGCCTCCTCCAGTGCCGAGTCCCCGCCGCCGACGACCGCGATCGGCTGGTCGCGGAAGAAGAAGCCGTCGCAGGTCGCGCACGTCGACAGACCGTGGCCGAGGAGGCGCGCCTCGCCGGGCACGTCCAGCATCAAGGAGCGCGCGCCCGTCGCGACGACGAGCGCGTGCGTGCGCACGTCGGGCTCGGGCGCGCCGGGGTCGCCCGTCCAGATCCCGATCGGCCTCGACGTCAGGTCGACGCGCGTCGCCTTGCGCGTGGCGATCTCGGCGCCGAAGCGCACCGCCTGGCCGCGGAAGCTCGTCATGAGCTCGGGCCCGGTCACACCGTCGACGAACCCGGGGAAGTTCTCGACGTCCGTCGTGAGCATCAGCTGCCCGCCGGGCTGGTCGCTCGTCGAGGACGGCTCGCCCTCGAGCACGAGCGGGCGCAGGTCGGCACGGGCCGTGTAGATGGCGGCGGTCAACCCCGCGGGGCCGGATCCGAGGATCACGACCTCCCGGGTCGCCGCGCGGTCCTGGCTGTCCACCACCTGCTCAACGTCCGACATGGTCGCTCCTTCGCTCTCCGCCCTGCTTCAGCAAGAACGCTCCGGCGCCGGCGAAGATTCCGCCGACGACGAGGTCGCTCGCCCAGACGCGACCGCCGAACGCGTCCGCCGTGAGCAGCCGGACGATGCCGATCGAGAGCGCGACGACGAGGAAGGTCGCGACGACGGCGACGAGGGAACCGACGACGAGGGCGCGCACGGCGAAGAGCACGGGCTTCGTCGACCGGTCGCGGACGGTCTCGACGACCTGTTCGACGATCCTCGTCGCGTGGGACGCCCAGTCGTCCGGTCCGTTCGGCGGGGGCTCGGCGCGCTCCATGGTCACGAGGTTAGAAGCTCGCGGGCCCGGCGCGCGGCGGTCGTCGTCGGGCGGGCGCGCCCGTTCGGGCCGCGCGCTGTCGGGCGGTCACGAGCGCTCCATGCACAGGCCGACGGTCCCCGGCCCCGTGTGCGCGCCGATGACCGGCCCGAGGTGCGCGACGAGCACGTCGTCGTCCGGCCGCGCGCTCCTCAGCATCTCGAGGAAGTCGTCGATGTCCGCAGCGGCCCCGTGGGCGACCGCGAGGCGTGCGAGGGGCCCGGCCGTGGCCGCCGCGTCGGCGAGATAGCGCAGCGAGCGGGTGCGCGTGCGCTGGCGGGACTCCCCCTCGACGACGCCGTCGCGGAGCTCGACGATCGCCTTGATCGAGAGCAGTGAGCCGAAGAAGGCTTGCGCCGAGCCGATCCGGCCCCCGCGTCGCAAGGTGTCGAGCGTGTCGAGGGCTCCGAGGACCTTCAGCTTCTCCACCCGGGAGCGGACGGCCGCCGCGACCTGCGCGAGGCTCTCGCCCCGCTCGGCGCGCTCCGCGGCCTCGAGCACGAGGAAGCCCTCGGCGAGCGTCGCCGAGCGGGAGTCGACGACCTCGACGGGGATCCTCGACGCCACGTCGCCGGCACCCGCGACCGCGGCCTGGTAGGTCGCGGAGAGCCTGGACGAGATCGTCACGCAGACGACGCCGTCGGCGCCGGCCGCGGCGGCCTCGAGGAACGCGGCGCGAAACGCGCCGGGCGACGGCGCGGACGTCTCGGCGAGCGCCGACGTCGACGCGACGGCCTCCCAGAACTGCTCGGCGGAGTACGCGCGGACCTCGTCGGCCGGCAGGTCACCGAGGCGCACGTCGAGCGGCACGACGACGACGCCGTGGGCGCGCAGCAGCTCGGGCGGAAGGTCCGATGCGCTGTCAGTGACGACGTGGATGCCGGGCATGTACCCCCCTTGGCTGCGACCGGCCCTCGCGGCGAGCGCGGCGCGAAGTCTGCCAGGACGACAGCGAGGCTGCAGCGCCCGCGCCGCCGAGGTAGACGACGCCGCCGGTGGCGACCGTCGCGAGCAGCTTCGCCCATCCCGCGATCCCTGTCCCGGCGCCGAGGAGCGCGGAGACGACGGCGACGGCGACTGCCATCGCGAGGCTCAGCACGAGCGAGCGGGCGGACGAGACGAGCAGTGCCCGGCCGCCGACGCGGCCGAGCCGCTCGCGCAGCACCGCGACCGTGACGAGCGCGGCGACCGTGTACGCGATCGAGTACGAGAGCGCGAGGCCCCGGACGCCGAGCGGGTGGTAGAGCAGGACGGCGACGAGGATGTTCAGCCCGTTCTCGAGCACGTAGCAGACGAACGCGGTGCGAGTGTCCTGCATCGCCTGGAACGCGCGCGTCGCGAGGAGAAATACGCAGAACCCGGGCAGGCCGAGCGAGAACAGCGCGAGCACCTGCGCGGTGAGCTCGGTCGCCCGATGACTCTCCGCGCCGTGCTGGATCAGCAGCACCATGGCCGGTCGGGCGAGCACGAGGTAGCCGACGGTCGCGGGAAGGATGAGCGCGAGCGTCTGGCGGGTCGCGGTCGCGAACCGGTCGCCCATGGTCCGCGGCGCGCCGGCCGCCCACGCGCGCGCCATGTCGGGGCTCGCGACGTTGATCGCGGACACCGCGACGACCGCGAAGGGAAAGACGAAGAACTGGTAGGCGTAGGTGTACGCGCTCACCGCCCCGCCGCCGAGGTGGTACTGGAGCGCGAGGAGCACGAACACCGCGACCTGGTTCGCGACGACGAAGCCGAACGTCCAACCCGACAGCGACACGATCGTGCGCACCGCCGGGTCCCTCGGCCTCCAGACGAGCCGGAGCCGGGCGCCGCTGCGAAGCAGCGGGGGGAGCAGGGCGAGCGCCTGGACGACGACCCCGAGCGTCGTGCCGAGACCTAGCAGCGTCACCAGGCCCTGGTCGTGGCGGAGCGCCGAGACCGGGACCGTTCCGCCGACCGCGAGGTGGTGCGCGACGACCGCGAACGCGGCGAACACCGCGATGCTCACGAGGTTGTTGAGGACCGGCACGAGGCCGACGACCGCGAACCGGTCGCGGGTCGCGAGCACGGCCGAGACGAGGCTCACGACGCCGTAGAAGAAGACCTGCGGGGCGAACCAGCGCAGAAGCTCGACGGCGACGTCGTGCGCAGCGGGCGTCGCGGCCGCGGCGCCCGACGTGTACGCGTCGACGACGAGCGGCGCGAAGACCGCGAGAAGTACCGTCGCCGCGGCGAGGACCGCGAGCGCCAGCGTGACGACCGCGGAGATCGACTCGTCCGCCTCGCGTGGCGACCGTGTCGCGAGCCGCTCGACGAAGACCGGGACGAACGTGGCCGCGAGGATCCCGCCGAGCACGAGGTCGTGGATCATGTTCGGCGTGTTGTTCGCGAGGTTGAACGCGTTCGCGAGCCCGGCCCCGCCGAGCGCCGCGGCGAGCACGACGAGCCGCACGAGCCCGCTCAACCGTGAGAGCAGCGTCCCGGCCGCGGTCCCGATCGAGGCGCGGTCGAGCTGCGCGCGCCTGCTGCGCGGCGGCGGTGTCCGCGCGCCCGAGCGGGGCGCGGTCGGGCCCGGAAGGTGCGCGCCGCCGCGGACGAAGCCCGGGCCGCGCGCCGACGGCGTCGGGAACGAGCGCGGGGGCTCGCTCACGGCGCCGCGCCGGCGTCGGACCAGGCGGCGGCCCTCACCGCCGCGGCGCGCCGCCGGTGCCGGAGCACCGACCGCAGCCACCACGCGAGCAGGACGAGGAGCGCGCCGACGCTGAGCGTGACCGCGACGCCGGAGACCGCGGTCGACCGGATCGTGAACGAGCCCGCGAGGAGCACGGCGCCCCCGACCGGCGAGCGCACGACGACGTCGAGTCGCGAGGCGCCCGACGTCCGCGTGCTCACGTGGTACTCGCGCGCGGTGGTCTTCGTCTTGAAGACCACCGGCGTCGGCCCCGCTCCACCGCCGGGAAACGAAAGCGCGCTGTCGCGCACCTCGATGCTCGCGTGGACCGGGTACGGCGACGACGAGACGATCGTGATCGGGATCTGGCCCGTGCGGGACGTGAGGGTGACCGTCCGGCCACCGGAGATCGCGAGCGAGTGGTCGAACAGGCCGTACGAGGCGCGAGGCGCGCCCGCGTACCGCCGCCGCGTCGCGCGCGACATCGAGGAGGTCTCGCTCAGGAGGATCGAGTCGCCGAGGTGGGCGAGCACCGTCCGGTCGTCCGGCAGCACGGACGCGACCACGCCGAGCGCCCGGCGCGCGTCGACGACCGACCTGCCGGTGATCGGGTGCGACGTGTGCACGGCGGCGGCGGCGAGCTGCTCGACGCGCGGCGAGCCGTTCCCTCCGACCGGGAGCTCCGCGAACGTGCCGCTGAGCGTGCGTGCGGCGAGGACGGGGCTCGTCGCGAGGCCCGAGAGGACCGTCGTGAGGAAGGACGGGTCCGGGTGCCAGGCCGCCGGTGCGACGACGACACCGCGTGCCGCCCGGTCCGAGGGCGCGTCGAAGTAGATCTCCGCGAGGTCGGCGAGCAGCTGGTGGGCCCGGAGCACCGAGTCGGCGCCTGCGCCGGAGAAGTGCGCCGCGAGCCCGGGGTCCGCGACGAGCGCCGTCGCCGCGGGTGTGGCAGTCGCGCCCGACCCGGTCGCCTGCTCCTTCGCCGCGCCGGGGCGCACGAGCCCGACCGGCGAGGTGAGCGCGACCGTCGGCGCGGGCGTCCCGGCGGTCACCGTGACCGAGTCGGTCGGCAGCACGAGGTCGTGCACGCCGAGCCGCTCGAGGAGCGCGAGCGAGCCCTGCCCGATCGGCGCGTACGACACGTACGGCGCGGGTGCCGCAGCGAGGCCGAGGCCGTTGTCGAGCGCCTGGGCACCGCGCGCGAGCTGGCGCGCGAGCTCGCCGCCGAGGCGCGCCGCGGACAGCGCAGCGACGTCGACCGGCGTGAACGTCGTGCCGAGCACCTCCCGGAGCGGTGCCGGCCCTCCTCCGCCGTGCGCGCCGAACAGCGAGACGAGCGTCGCGAGCACGGTCTTCGCCTGCTTCGACCGGTCCCGCTCCAGCGCGACGACGAGCTGGGGGTAGAGGTCGAGCGTGAGCGCGACGTCCGGTGCCGCCTGGACGGTTCCGAGAAGCTGCTCGACGGTCGCGAGCCGTGCCGGCGTGAGCAGCGAGGAGCCGTCGGAACGAAGCGCGACCTCGCTGCCTGCCGGCAGGACGAGCGCGACGCGCAGTGGCAGCGCGCCCGCGATTCCCGCCGTGTAGACGACGTGGGTAGTGAACGACGCGAGGATCGCCTCGCTCGTCGAGTCGACGAGCACGGCGCGCAGCGGGTACACGCCGTCGCACTGGTCGCCGCAGTCGAGCGCGAGCGCCGGCGACGAGATCCGGCGCGACTGTGAGGTCGCGGCAGTGGAGACCGAAAAGTGGATCGTGACCGCACCGTCGGCTCCCGAGCGGCGCACGAGCGACCGGAGCGGGATCGTCGCAGGAGCGTCGATCGGCAGCTCGCTCGGCGCCTCGGTGCCCGAGATGGACTGCTCGAACGCGGACCGGCTCGTGAGACGGCTGTAGAGGACGAACCTCAGACCGAGCCGGGACACGGGTAGCGAGCTGCGGATCTGGACCTGCAGGTCGAAGCCGGAGGGCCCGCGCACCCACGACGTCTGGCCGGCGAGCGTCAGCGACGGCCCGGGCGCGCCCGCCGCCGCGGCGTGTGACGCCCCCGCGAGCAGCGCTCCGGTCGACGCGCTCGCGCCGACGAGGAGCGCGGCCGCGGCGAGCAGGCCCCGCCGGAGCGCCGAGCGGGCGCGCGTGTGAGACGGCACGGCGGTCTCGTCCTCCGATCGGTCCGCGAGTAAGTGCGGAGCCTACCGGTGACGGTGACGGGCCTGCGTGCCGCTAGGTTCGTAGTCGTGAGCGTCCTTCTCGGCTCGCACGAGGCCTTCGTCGAGCACGACCCCGGCACCGAGCACCCGGAGTCGCCGGCGCGGCTCCTCGCCGTCTTCCGGGGCATCGAGGACGCGGACGTCGCGGACGCGGTCGTGCAGTTCGCGCCGCGGCGGGCGACGCGCGAGGAGCTCGGGCGGGTGCACGACATCGGCTACGTCTCGCGCCTCGAGGAGACGTGTCTCGTCGGGGGCGGCACGCTCGATCCCGACACCGCGGTCTCGCCGACGTCGTACGAGGCCGCGATCCGGAGCGCGGGCGCGGGTCTCGACGCGGCCGAGCGTCTCGACCGCGGCGAGGCGGACGCGGCGTTCCTCGCGCTGCGTCCCCCCGGGCACCACGCCACCGAGGGCGGTGCGATGGGGTTCTGCCTGCTGAACAACATCGCGGTGACCGCGGCGGGACTCGTCGCGCGGGGCGAGCGCGTGCTCGTCGTCGACTGGGACGCGCATCACGGCAACGGCACGCAGGCCGCGTTCTACGAGACGCCCGAGGTGTTGTTCGTCTCGCTGCACCAGTACCCCTTCCACCCGGGCACGGGCTCGCTCGACGAGATCGGCGACGGCGCGGGCGAGGGCGCCACGGTGAACGTGCCGTTCCCCGCGGGCACCGCGGGTGACGCGTACCGGCTGGCGGTCGAGGAGCTCGTGGTTCCGGTCGCGGAGGAGTTCTCGCCGACGTGGCTGCTCGTCTCGGCGGGATTCGACGCGCACCGCGCCGACCCGCTCACCGACCTCGGGCTCAGCGCGACGGACTTCGCCGACCTGACCGATCGTGTCGCGCGCCTCGTGCTCCCGGGCCGGCGGATCTTCTTCCTCGAGGGCGGCTACGACCTCGACGCGCTCGCCGCGTCGGCCGGGGCGACGGTCGCCGCGCTCGCGGGCACCTCGTACCGTCCGGAGCCGGTGACGACCGTCGGCCGGCTCGGCACTCTCGGCTCGGTCCGCTCGGGCGGTCCCGCCGCCGTCGTCGACGCGGCGAGATCGCTGCACGAGCGCTACCAGCGCGCCTGAGCTCGTCGCCGCCCCCGTTCGGGACGGGCGCGGCACCGCGGCCGCCCCACTAGCTTCGCCTCCGTGATACCCGAGCGATTCCGGCCCGTCGTCGAGGAGACCGCGGTCCTCGCGCAGCGGTTCGCGGCCGCGGGCCGCCGGCTCTACCTCGTCGGGGGCACGGTGCGGGACGGCTTCGTGGGGCGCCCCGGCGGTGGCGCGGCGTTCGACGAGTCGACCGACATCGACTGCACGACCGAGGCGCGACCCGGCGAGATCGAGACCATCGTGCGCGGCTGGGCGGACGCGGTCTGGCTCCAGGGCAAGGCGTTCGGGACGATCGGGTGCAGCTACCGCGGCCGCAGGTTCGAGATCACGACGCACCGGGCCGAGGCGTACACGCGCGACTCGCGCAAGCCCGCGGTCGAGTTCGGCGACGACATCGCGCAGGACCTCGCCCGGCGCGACTTCACGGTGAACGCGATGGCGCTGTCACTGCCCGAGGTCGAGCTCGTGGACCCCCATGGCGGGCTGGCCGATCTCGCGGCGAAGGTGCTTCGCACGCCGCTCGACCCGGAGGAGTCCTTCGGCGACGACCCGCTGCGCATGCTGCGCGCCGCGAGGTTCGTCGCGGGCTACGCGCTCGAGCCTGCGGCCGACCTCGTCGCCGCGATCGAGCGGCTCGCGCCGCGCCTCGAGATCGTCTCGGCCGAGAGGATCCGCGACGAGCTGGACAAGCTGCTCTGCCTCCCCGACCCGCAGGCCGGCCTCTGGCTCGTCGTCCGCACCGGTCTCGCCGCGCAGTTCCTCCCCGAGCTGAACGCGCTCGAGCTCGAGCAGGACCCGATCCACCGCCACAAGGACGTGCTCGCGCACACGATCGCGGTCGTGGCCAAGACGCGGCCGGACCTCACGCTCCGGCTCGCGGCGTTGCTCCACGACATCGGGAAGCCCCGCACCCGGGCCTTCGGCCCCGCGGGCGTGAGCTTCCACCACCACGACGTCGTCGGCGCGCGTATGGCCCGGTCGCGCATGGAGCAGCTGCGGTACCCGAGCGCCGAGATCGCCGCGGTCACCCGGCTCGTGGAGCTGCACCTGCGCTTCCACACCTACCAGCTCGGCTGGACCGACTCCGCGCTCCGGCGGTACGCGCGAGACGCCGGCCCGCTCCTCGGCCGGCTGAACGAGCTCACACGAGCGGACTGCACGACACGCAACCGGCAGAAGGCCGTCGCGCTCGAGCGGAGGATGGACGAGCTGGAGGAGCGGCTCGCAGCGCTCCGCGAGCGCGAGGCGCTCGACGCGATCCGGCCGGAGCTCGACGGGAGCGAGGTCATGGCGCAGCTCGGCATCGGGCCCGGACGGGACGTCGGGCGCGTGCTCGCGCACCTGCTCGAGATCCGCCTCGACGAAGGGATCCTCGGCGAGGCGGAGATCCGCCGCCGGCTCGACCGGTGGTGGAGCGAGCAGCACCCGGCCTGAGCGGGCTCGCCCACTTCGGGCTCAGCTGCCCGCCGAGAACTCCTCGATCATGCGGTGGGCGTCCTCGTCGCGGTACTGGACCGGCGGGGACTTCATGAAGTAGGCGGAGGGGCCGAGGAGCGGCCCGCCGATGCCCCGGTCGAGGCCGAGCCGGGCGCAGCGGACCGCGTCGATGATCACACCCGCGGAGTTCGGCGAGTCCCAGACCTCGAGCTTGAGCTCGACGTTGAGCGGGACGTCGCCGAAGTTGCGGCCCTCGAGCCGGATGTAGGCCCACTTGCGGTCCTCGAGCCAGGCGACGTGGTCGGACGGCCCGATGTGCACCGACTCGGCCGCGATGCCCCGGTCGATCTGGCTCGTCACGGCCCGGGTCTTCGAGATCTTCTTCGACTCGAGCCGGTCGCGCTCGAGCATGTTCTTGAAGTCCATGTTGCCGCCGACGTTCAGCTGGTACGTCCGGTCGAGCACCGTCCCGCGGTCTTCGAACAGCCGGGCGAGCACCCGGTGCACGATCGTGGCGCCGACCTGGCTCTTGATGTCGTCGCCGATGATCGGCACGCCCGCGTCCTCGAAGCGCTTCGCCCAGACCGGGTCGCTCGCGATGAACACCGGGATCGCGTTCACGAACGCGACCCCCGCCTCGATCGCGGCCGTGGCGTACTGCTTCTGCGCGTGCTCCGAGCCCACCGGGAGGTAGGAGACGAGGACCTCCGCGCCGGTCGCGCGCAGCACCTCGGCGACGTCGACCGGCGGCGCCGGCGACTCCTCGACGACCTCGCGGTAGTACTTTCCGAGGCCGTCGAGCGTCGGGCCGCGCTCGACCGTCACGCCGAGGTCGGGGACGTCCGCGAACCGGATCGTGTTGTTCTGGCCGGCGAAGATCGCCTTGCCGAGGTCGAGGCCGACCTTGTCCGCGTCGACGTCGAACGCGGCGACGAAGTCGATGTCGCCCACGTGGTATCCGCCGAGCACGACGTGCATGAGACCCGGGACGGTCTCGGTCGGGTCGGCGTTGCGGTAGTACCCGATGCCCTGGACGAGCGCGCTCGCGCAGTTGCCGACACCGGCGATCGCGACCTTGATCCTGTTTCCCCGAGCCGTCATGAAACGATCCTTCCGTCCGTGCTGTCCATCGATCTGTCCGCCGACTGCGCTCCCGGCGAGTACCGGGTGGTCGCCGCGGCCTCCGGCGTGCCCCGACCCTCGCCCGACTCCTCGAGCGCCTTGCGCTCCACGGCGAGCAGCCGCTCGACCCACATGAGGTCGTTCTCCACCGTCTCCCTCGCGTGCTCGGCGATCGCCGCCTCGTAGCTCCCCGCGGTCGCCGCGCGCGCCGCCGAGGAGCGTCGCGCGCTCTGGAGGCGGTCCGAGAGCTGGATGCGGCGTCGCTCGAGCAGCCGGATCCGGGCCGCGGGGCTGAGGTGCTGGGCGAACGCGAGCCGCAGCGAGAAGCTGCGCGCCTCCTCACCTCGCGACTCGGGTGCCTCGAGGAGCTGCTCGAACACGAGCTCGCCCGCGGCGGTGATCTCGTAGACCTTGCGCGAGCGGGTGCCCCTCCCGCCGAGCGCGGCCGCTGCCTTCGCGGTCGCCCGCCGCGCGACGAGCGCGGCGCGCTCGCCGGTGAGCGAGCCGGTCATCGGGGGCACGGCCGGCCCGATCCCGTCGGCCCGGCGCCCTCGCGGCGCAGTCCCGGTGTCGAGCGCGCGTACGGACCCGCCTGCTTCGAGGCGGGCGAGCGCCGGGTAGAGCGAGCCGAACGACAGGTTCGCCATGGGGCCGAAGTCGTCCCTCAGGCGCTTGCGAAGGTCGTAGCCGTGCATCGGGCGCTGCTTCAGCAGGCCGAGGATCGCGAGCTCGAGCACGGCCACACTGTAGCACCGTGATGTATCGTCTCGATATGTCGGCTGTGCGACGCGGACCGACGTCGCCGCCGCGCGGCCCACCGGGCCGCCACCCGGGCGGGACCGGGTGGAGCCAGCCGTGACGAGGCGTCCGGTAGCCTTGCGCCGTGGCGATCGGCTCGCAGCCCTCCCCCGGGACGACCATTCCGACCGGCCTCGGCCAGGTCGAGTACCGGCTGCAGCGCGACTCCGCGGTGCGCGAGTACCAGCGCGGCCGGCTGTCGCGGCTCGACATCTGCGACGCCCAGCCGGAGCTGCTGCGCGTCGCCCAGCACCTCGGCCGCCCGACCGAGGTCGACTGCCCGATCTGCGAGGACACGAAGCTCGTCCACGTCTCGTTCGCCTTCGGCCCACGCCTCCCGCCGAGCGGGCGCCCCCTCGCGTCGAACGCCGAGCTCCTCGCGATGGCGCGCAGCAAGGACGAGGTCGCGTTCTACGTCGTCGAGGTCTGCACGGCGTGCCGGTGGAACCACCTCCTGCGGATGTTCAACTCGCAGGTCGCGCGCCGCCGGCCGCGCCCGGGGCGCGCGTAGCCCGGGCCCCGGACCCCGGGCCCCGGGCCCCGTGGCCGCCGGCCGCCGTGGCCGGTAGTCTCCGATTGCCGCTGGCAGCCGCGTGGCGCTGGACGGTAGGAGGGGTGCCATGACGACGCTCGAGGCTCGTCCGAAGGTCGGCGTACCGGGAATCGCCGCCCGGAAGCGGCGCGACGGTGCCGATCCCGTGGTGATGATCACCGCCTACGACACGCCGTTCGCGCGGATCGTCGACGACGCGGGGGTCGACCTGATCCTCGTGGGCGACTCCGTCGCGGACAACGTGCTCGGCTACGAGGACACGCTCCAAGTCGACGTCGCCCAGATCGCGCACCACGTCGCCGCCGTCGCGCGTGCGCGGCCCCGAGCGCTGGTCGTCGCCGACATGCCGTGGATGAGCTACCACCTCGGCCCGGCGGACGCGCTGCGCAACGCCGCGGTGCTCGTGCGCGCCGGGGCCGACGCCGTCAAGCTCGAGGGTGGCAGGCGCCGCCTCCCCGTGGTGCAGGCGATCCTCGACGCCGAGATCCCCGTCATGGGACACCTCGGCCTCACGCCGCAGTCCGTCCACGCGCTCGGCGGGCTCCGGGTGCAGGCGCGCGAGCCGGAGGCAGCCGCGGAGCTGCTCCTCGACGCGAAGGCCCTCGCGGCGGCGGGGTGCTTCGCGCTCGTCCTCGAGGGCGTGCCCGACGCGGTCGCGACCGCGGCGACCGGCGCCGTGGACGTGCCGACCATCGGGATCGGCGCGGGTGCCGACTGCGACGGCCAGGTGCTCGTCCTCCACGACGTGCTCGGGTTGTCGACGCGGCCGTCGCCGAAGTTCGTCCGGCGGTACGCGGACCTCGCGACGATCGCGCGCGACGCGGTCGCGGCCTACGCCGCCGACGTCCGATCCTCGGCGTTCCCGGGTGACGACGAGACGTACCACGCGTCGCCCGCTCTGCGCGACTCGCTCGCCGCGCGCGGCGACTGACCTGCGGCGATCCGACGGGCGCCGGCTCGCCGCACGGCGCCGCGGCCGCGTCGGGGCCCCGGTGTCACACCACTCGGCCATCATCGGGGGCGCCGGTGCCGCGAGGCCCGGAGCTCCCGGAGCGCCGCTGCGGGGCGTATCGCAGCCGTCGGCTACCATGGCTCGGTCACACACGCCCCTGCCCCGGCTCGACCGGGGTCCCGAGCACCTCGAGGTGCCGGGTCCGGAGGAGGTACTGCCGCCTTGCGGCCCTACGAGATCGCAGTCATCTTCGACGCCAGCCTCGACGAGGCCGTCATCCGCGAGACCATCGACCGAGTGGTCAACCATGTCCGTGCCGAAGGTGGCACACCGGGACATGTCGACCGCTGGGGTCGCCGGACCTTCGCCTACGAGCTGAACCACCGGACTGAGGGCTACTACGTCTTCATCGAGGTGGTCGCGGCGCCCGAGGTGCTGGCCGAGGTCGACCGGACCCTCGCCCTCAACGACGCAGTGCTTCGTCACCGGGTCATCCGTCAGCCCGAGCACGTCGCCGGCCGCAAGCGCGGCCCGGCGACGACGCCCCCGGTTGCCGACGCGCCCCCGGCGGCCCAGGCGGGCTAGCAACAGTCGAAACGGAGACAGCGACATGTCAAACGGCAACACGGTCACGCTCGTCGGCAACGTCACGCGCGATCCCGAGCTCCGCTTCACCCCGAGCGGCCAGGCGACCGCGAGCTTCGGTCTCGCGGTGAACCGTCGCTGGCAGAACCGTCAGACCCAGGAGTGGGAGGAGGCGACCTCCTTCTTCGACGTCGTGTGCTGGCGGGAGATGGCGGAGAACGTGAGCGAGAGCGTGACGCGCGGCGCGCGGATCATCGTCACGGGCCGGCTCGAGCAGCGCAGCTGGGAGACGCCGGACGGGGACAAGCGCTCGCGGGTCGAGGTCATCGCGGACGAGCTCGGGCCGAGCCTGCGCTGGGCGACCGCGCAGGTCGTGAAGAACGAGCGGAGGGGGCCGGGCGGTGACGGCCCGGGAGGCGGGTCGCCGCCCCCCCGAGCACCGCGAGCTGCGGCAGACGCCGGGTACTCCGGCGAGGACGAGGAGCCTTTCTAGATGGCACGGAGCAACGACCGAGACCGCTCGACGCGGCGCGCCCCGAAGGACAACGGCCGGCGTACGAAGAAGAAGGTCTGCATCTTCTGCAAGGACAACATCGGCTACGTCGACTACAAGGACGTGAACCTGCTCCGCAAGTTCATGTCGGACCGCGGCAAGATCCGTGCGCGGCGCGTGTCGGGCAACTGCGCGCAGCACCAGCGCGCGGTCGCCGTTGCGATCAAGACCTCGCGGGAGCTCGCGATGTTGCCCTACACGCAGCGGACGACGACCGAGCGACCCGGCGGACGAGGTGGCGGTCGTGGCGGGCGCGACGGGGGCCGTGGCGGCGCGCCGTTCCCGCGCACGCCGCCGGCGCCCGCGGGCGCGAGCGCCGACGACCTCGCGGCTGCCGGCGCGGACACCGGGGCGCTCGTGTCGGTCGCGGACGCTGGTGTCGAGGAGATCGGGGCGGGCGAGTGAAGATCGTTCTTCGCGCTGACGTGACCGGAATCGGCAAGCGCGGCGACATCGTCGACGTCGCCGACGGCCACGCCCGCAACTACCTCGTCCCGGCGGGCAAGGCGATCGTCGCGACCGACGGCGTCACCGGCCAGGCGGCGGCGATGCGCCGCTCGCGCGACGTTCGCGACGCGAAGGACCGTGAGGGCGCCGAGGCCATCGCCCAGCGCCTCGTCCCGATGGTCATCACGATCCCGGCGCGCGCCGGGCGCGAGGGTCGACTGTTCGGTTCGGTCACCCCGAGCGACGTCGTCGAGGCCGTGCGCTCGCAGGCCGGTCTGGAGATCGACCGGCACAAGTTCCTCGACCACGAGCCGCTCAAGACGCTCGGCACGCACGAGATCGGCGTTCGCCTCCACCAGGAGGTCGAGTTCCGCCTGACCGTCGAGGTCGTCGCGGGGTAGCTGCCGCGCGCGCCGTCGCGGCGCGCGGGGCCGGGCCGGTCGCGCGTCCGGCGCCTCGGTGTCACACCGCATCGCTGTCACACCTCGTCGGTACGCTCCGGCCGTGGATCGTCCGCGAATTCGCACGCCCGAACGCGGCCCGCGCACTGTGGTCGCTTTCGACCTGCGCTTCGCCGCGCTACCCACAGGCGGGCTCGGTTCGTCCCCGGTTCGTACACAGGAAGGCGGTAGATATCCCCCAGAAGTTGCCCTATCGGTTCCCAGGCCGGTAGGTGCAGGGTGAGTCCCGCCATGCTCCAGCCGCTCGACGAGTCCCGACGGCGATCCCGGTCGCACGACGCCCCCGCTCCGTCGGGTGGATCGCGGGTCCCTCCGCACAGCCTCGAAGCCGAGGAGTCACTCCTCGGCGCGATGCTCCTGTCTCGCGACGCGACTGCGGTCGCGCTCGAGCGTTGCTCGGCGGGCGACTTCTACCGGCCGTCGCACGGTCAGGTGTTCGGGGCGATCACGTCCCTGTACGCGAAGGGCGAGCCCGCGGACGCGGTGACCGTCGCCGAGGAGCTGCGACGTGCCGGCGTGCTCGAGGACGTCGGCGGGACCGCGGCGCTCGTCGGCCTGCAGTCGAACACGCCGGCGATCTCGAGCGCGGGGCGCTACGCGAGGATCGTCGAGGAGCACGCGCTGCTCAGGCGGCTCATCGGCGTCGCGCAGGAGATCGCCGAGATCGGCTACGGGCTGCCCGAGGACGTCACGGAGGCGGTCGACCGGGCGGAGACGCTCGTGTTCGACGTCGCGCAGCGGCGGACGACCGACACGATCGCACCGCTCCAGGACCTTCTCAGCCGAAGCCTCGATCGGCTCGAGGAGCTCTACGGCCGCGACGAGTCGATCACCGGCGTCCCCACCGGATACCACGAGCTCGACGAGCTCCTCGCGGGGCTGCAGCCCTCGAACCTCGTGGTCGTCGGTGCGCGTCCCTCGATGGGCAAGACCGCCTTCGCGCTCGGCTTGGCGTCGCACGCGGCGCTCCAGGGGACGCCCGCGCTCTTCTTCTCGCTCGAGATGAGCCATCTCGAGATCGCCCAGCGGGTTCTGTGCGCCGAGGCGCGGGTCGACGCCTCGCGGATGCGCAACGGCCGCCTCGTCGAGAACGACTGGTCGAAGATCAGCCACGCGATCGGCCGTCTCGGCAACGCCCCGCTCTTCATCGACGACAACCCGAACGTCACCGTCATGGACATCCGGGCGAAGGCCCGGCGGATGAAGGCGCGCGACGGCCTCGGCCTCGTCGTCGTCGACTACCTGCAACTCATGACCGGGCGCAACAGCGCGGAGAACCGGCAGGTCGAGATCTCCGAGATCAGTCGCGGCCTGAAGATCCTCGCGCGGGAGCTCGAGATCCCCGTCGTCGCGCTGAGCCAGCTCTCGCGGGGCCTCGAGAGCCGCTCGGACAAGCGGCCGATGCTCGCGGACCTGCGCGAGAGCGGTGCGATCGAGCAGGACGCGGACGTCGTGATGTTCATCTACCGCGACGAGGTGTACAACCACGAGTCGGCGGACCAGGGCTCCGCGGAGGTCATCGTCGCGAAGCACAGGAACGGGCCGACCGGGTCGGTCGACCTCGCGTTCGTGGGGAACTACGCGCGCTTCGCGAACATGGCGCGGGTATGAGCGCCGGGGCTCGGTAGACCGCGCATCGCGGGGACCGGATGCCGACCGCCCGGCGCCGGGCCTCGCCCGCCGCCAGCGAGGGATCGTCCCTGCGCCGGCGGCCCGCCCGACGCAGCGCACCGCGCCGGGCACGTGCCCGGTGCGCTGTCCCCGGCCGCGGCGAGGTGCCCGATAGCATCGTCGAGAGGACACATGGGAGACCGACGGCGGACCACGACGTCCAACTTTGGAGTGGGCCGTCGCGAGAGCCACGACGCCACCGGCTTCTACCGCCGCTTCCGCCCGCCCGAGGTGAGCGACGCGCAGGCCGTGCTCGTCCCCGAGCCGGTCGCGGCGCCGTTCGTGCTCGGCGACGCGCGCGATATGAGCGCGGTGCGCGACGGGTCGGTCGCACTCGTGGTCACGTCGCCGCCCTACTTCGCCGGCAAGGCCTACGAGGAGGAGCTCGAGCGCGAGGGCGTTCCCGCGTCGTACCTCGAGTACCTCGAGCTGCTCTCCGAGGTGTTCTCGGAGTGCGTCCGCAAGCTCGAGCCGGGCGGCCGGATCGCGGTGAACGTCGCGAACCTCGGACGCAAGCCGTACCGGAGCCTGTCGTCCGACGTCATTCGGATCCTCCAGGACGAGCTGGGCCTGCTCCTTCGCGGCGAGCTCATCTGGCAGAAGGGGGAAGGGGCCAGCGGCTCGTGCGCGTGGGGCTCGTTCCGGAGCGCGGCCAACCCGGTGCTGCGCGACATCACCGAGCGCGTGGTCGTCGCGAGCAAGGGGCGGTTCGACCGGGCGCGCTCGGTCAAGCAGCGCGAGGTGGAGGGTCGCCCCTTCCGGAGCACGCTGATGACCGAGGACTTCATGGCGCTCACGCTCGACGTGTGGGCGATCCCGCCGGAGAGCGCGCGGCGCGTCGGCCACCCGGCACCGTTCCCGGTCGAGCTCCCCGAGCAGCTCATCCGCCTGTACACGTTCGAGGACGACCTCGTCCTGGACCCGTTCATGGGCAGCGGCTCGGCGCTCGTCGCGGCCGCCCGGCTCAACCGTCGCTACGTCGGCTACGACCTCGACCCCGGGTACGTGGAGATCGCACGGCAGCGGGTGGAGCAGGAGCTCGCATCGCCCGCGGCCGAGCTGTCGGAACACCGGGCGCGGCGCGAGGTCGCCCCTCCGGGCGGGCAGGAGTTCGAGCGCCGGGCCGTCGCCGAGGGCAAGGCGGCCCAGAAGCTCGCCGAGGAGGTGCTCGTCGACGCCGGATTCGCGATCGTCGAGCGGAACCGCCGTATCGCCCGAACCGGGGTCACCGTCAACTTCGTCGCGAAGGACCGGAGCGGCGGCGACTGGTTCTTCGACGTGTCGGGCGCGTTCACGAGCCACCGCGGCGGTCTCCTGCGCACGGACGCCGTGTGGAAGTCGCTCGGCCGGGCGAACGCGTTGCGCGGCCCGATGCGAGGTCACGTGCGCCTCGTCTTCTTGACAACCCATCTCCCGAAGCGGCCGTCCGAGGGCGACACGGCGCTTCGCGCCGCGGGACCCACGGCGTTCTTCGACGCGATCGAGATGCTTTCCGACATCGGACGCGACCGCCTCGAGCAGTACGCGAGCGGCGACTGCCGCTCGCCGCTCGCCGGCTTCTGGTCGCCGTCGGACCTCGCGGCGCCGCACCCCTGACGGCCCGCCTCGTGGCCTGCGCCGTCGTTCGCGACCCCCCCAGGTCTTGCTCGCCGAGGACCAGGAGCCCCTGAACCGGGTGCTCGCGCTCCGCCTCATCGCGCGCACGCGGGCGCCGGGCATCACCGCCGAGGAGCGCCCCCGGCTCCGCGTGGCGCTCCTCGAGGAACGCTGGGGTGACGCGGTCGAGCTGTGGATGAGCCTGGACGGCCGCCCCGAGGTCGACGGCTACCCTTCGCTCGACCACTACTCGGCCGACGACGTCGAGCTGGCGGAGCTCGAGCTGCGCTTCACCGCGCTGTTCGAGGAGTAGGCGCGCGGCGCGCGCGGCGACGAGACGCGGGTGCGCGTCGTCCGGTGGCACCGCCGCCGGCGACGGCCCGGCAGCCGCGCTAGCGGTCGACGCGTCCCGACTTCGCGGCCTTCACCTCGTACATCACGCGGTCCGCGGCCGCGAGCAGGTCGTCGACAGTGGTCGGGTCGAGCGCGTCGCGCGCCGCCCAGCCGATCGACACCTCGATGGCGCTTCCGACCTCGTCGACCGTCGCGGGCGCATGCAGCTGCTCGCGGACGCGCGCCTCGACGAGGTCGCACCCGACCTCGTCGAGGCCGAGCGCGAGCGCGACGTACTCGTCGCCCCCGATGCGCGCAACGAGGTCCGCGCGACGAAGCGCCCGCCCGAGCGCACGGCCGACCGCCCGAAGCGCGCGGTCGCCCGCCACGTGACCGAGCCGGTCGTTGAGGAGCTTCATGTTGTCGACGTCGAGCAGCATGAGCCGCACCGGGCAGCGCTGTCGGTCGGCGAGCGCGAGGAGGTGCGATCCCGCGTCCTGCAGCCCCCGACGGTTGCGAAGCCCGGTGAGGTCGTCGGTCAGCGCGAGCTCGCGGAGCTCGGCACTCATCTGCACGAGCCGTCGTTCCATCTGGACCCGGTCGGTGACGTCCCGGATGATCGTGCAGGTGCGCGACGTTCCATCCGGCTCGGTGAAGCACTGTGCGCTCATCTCGATCTCGACGGTCGTGCCGTCGCCGCGGACCATGCGTGCGACTCCCCGCACGCTCCCCGCGCGCTCGCGCTCGTGGAGCAGCATGGCCCACCGCTCGTCCGACGGGTCGGCGAGACCCTGGCGGCCGCGCGCGCATATCTCCTCCTCGGTCATCTTGAGGATCTCGCACGCGGCCGAGTTCGCCGAGAGGACGCGTCCGTCCGGCACGGTGAAGAACACTCCGTCCGGGCACTTCTCGTAAAGCGCCCGGTACGCCTCGAGCTCCAACGCCGCCGTCACGTCCCGCCTCCCGCGCCTTCGACCCCCGCGCAACCGCCCTGGTGGCGCGACGCTGAGATGTTAGTTGGGCCGATCGCGGCGCCGGTCCTCCCGGACGCGTCCGGGCGACTGCCGGCCCGGCGCCCCACGCGCCGGGGGCGGACCGAGCCGGCAGGTGGGCGGGCGCGTGGTCGGCCGGCACGCGCGCGGACGAGCGCCGTCGGCGAGACTGTCGCCCATGGCGTTCGGTCAGCAGTCCGGTCCACCCGCGTCCCCGCGACAGCTGCGCGAGCTGACCGAGCTGCTCGTCGCTGCCGGGCATCGCGACTTCCGCGACGCGCGTGGCCCGCTCGGCCTCACCCAGCGGCAGGCTGCGGGGCGGTTCAGCCGGGAGGAGGCCGACGCGCTCGTCGAGCGACTGCGCGGCGAGGAGGCCGGTAGCGACGGACCGGCCGGGGAGGAGCCGCCGCCCGCCCCCGAGCCTTCGCTGCGCTGGGTGCCGGCCGAGCGGCTCGCAGGCGAGCTCCGTCGGCGCGGCTGGACGGTCGCCGGTCCGCGCGCACCGGACGACGACGGCGACCCCGCACGCGTCACCCGTGGGCCGCGGCCGCCGGAGCGGCCGTGACGCCCCGACCGCGTCGAGGCGCTACGGACCGGCCCGGGGGCGTACTGCGACCCGCCGCGCGGCGCGGTGGCCGCCTCCTCGTCCTCGCGGCCGGAGCGCTCGCCCCGTTCGCAGTGGGCGCCGCAGCGCTCTCGGCCGCGGGCGCGCCCGCAGCCGGCGCGCGCCCGCGGCCCCCGGTCGTGCACGAGGTGTTCTCGCCGACGCTCCCGTGCGACCACCGGACGACGGTCGGCGAGCTGGGGTGCGAAGAGCACGCGTTGCTGGCGGCGGACGCGCGCATCGACCGGGAGGTCGCCGTGATCTTCCCGCTGCTCCACGACGACGCCGCGCGGCGGCGGCTCGTCCGGGCCGAGGTCGCGTGGCTCGCATTCCGCGTCGCGGACTGCGCGAGCCAGTCGGACATCTACGAAGGGGGGTCGCAGGCCGCGGTCGCCGCCGCGGCCTGCGCCGTGTACGACGACGGGGCGAGGAGCGCCGATCTGCGCCGCTTCTACGACGGCCTCGTGCAGGGGAGGAGCACGTCCGCGACCTTCCCGTGAGGAGGTCTGTGCGGCGCACGAGACCCGGCGGCAACGCTGCGCGCGCCGCCGCGACGCTCAGGCGGGGGCGCCGGGAAGGACGCGGTCGAGCAGCTTCGACATCGGGCACCATCCGGCACCGACCATGAGCAGCTGGTTCGCCCCGACGACCGCGGGTAGGAGCGAGAACCATGGGTTCACCACGACCGCGAGCGCCGTGCCGACAAGGGTGAAGGTCCCGGCGAGCAGGAACAGGACGCGCTGCGTGGGCCACGGCCGCGCTGTCCGGCACGCGCTCGTCCGGCCCGGTCGCGGATGGTTCGACTCTGCCATGCCGTGAGTATACCCTATGGGGTATAAGTCCCGCGGCGCCCGGTCCACGTTCCGGACGGTCGCGCGGGGCGCGGCCCGGCGTCCGCCGGGCACGGGACGTCAGGCACCGGGCCGGGCGAGGCGGCTGCGCACGACGCGCTCGCCGCCGCCCGCCTTCGCGCGGTACAGGGCAGCGTCGGCGGCCGCGCGCAGCTCGCGGATGCGCGCGGGCGGTCCGGCCGCGACGCCGGCGCTGAGCGCGACGGCGAGCCGCGCGTCCCCGCTGTCGAAGCGCGCCTCGTCGATGCGCCGCAGGAACGCCGTCGCCCGCTCGCACGCGACGTCGATGTCCGCGCCGGATTTCACGACGGCAAACTCGTCGCCGCCGAGGCGCACGGCAAGATCGCACGGTCGGATGCCGCGCTCGAGGACCCGACCGATCCCGACGAGGACCGCGTCGCCGGCGAGGTGCCCGTAGCGGTCGTTCACGACCTTGAACGCGTCGACGTCGAGCAGGATGAGCGCGACGGACTCGACGTCGTCGCGCTCGAGGTCCGCGAGGTACTGCTCGAGCGCACGCCGGCTGCCGATGCCGGTGAGGTCGTCCATGCGCGCGTGCCGGCTCAAGACCTCTCGCTCCGACGAGAGCCGCTCGGCCTCCACCCGGGCCCGCATCGACGCGAGCGACGCGAGGCGGGCCGCCCAGTGCTCGTCGAGCTGGCGACGTCCGTATCGGAGGCCCGCGGACGCGCCGGCACCGGCCTCGATCGTCGCCGCGAGGTGGAGCGCGAGATCGTAGAGCTGGGGGTGGAGGTGCGGGTCGATCGACGCGATCGCGGCGAGCACGAGCCCGAGCGAGTCGAGCTCGACGCGCCAAGTGTCGGGGATCTCGAAGCGCTCGACGGCGGCGGTGAGCTGCTCCCACGCTCGCCAGCGCTCGGCCGCGGCCTCGCGCTCGTCGAGCTGCACGAGCATCGCGGCCCAGGCCACCTGCACCTCGGCTCGGTTGAACACGATCGGCGCGAGCAGGAAGTCGACGGAGTGCGCGGGCTCGGCGGCGCCGAGCGCCAGCGCCGCGTCGTACTGCTCGTCGCACAGCTCGAACAGGCTGCGGCTGTACAGGGTGTTCCCGCACGCGGTGTGCGCGCTGGTGCGCTCGAGCACGGCGTCGCTCTCGGGCCCGGCGTGCTCGAGCAGCACGACGGCACGTGCGAGATCCTCCGCACGCGTCCCCGCGCCCGAGGGTGCGTCCCCCGAGACGCCCGTGTCCGCGCGCATCGCGAGGCCGAGCGCGAGCATCACCGGGTCGTTCTCCGCCGCGCTCCGCTCCCCGAGCTCGCCGACGGCGTCGCGTGCGCCGGGCGACTTCGAGTACCACGCGTGCACGGCTCGGCCGAACAGCCCGGCGCGAGCGACGTCCGACCAGCCGCGCCGGCGCGCGTCGGCTGCGAGCGCCTCGAGGTCGTCCAGCGCCGTCGGGGCGCCGGCCTGGACGTCGCGGATCAGCTCGAACGCGCGCACCCGGGCAGCGCGCTGCTCGCTTGGCTGTGCCGCACCGCCCGACATCGAGAGCCTGTCCTCCGTGAGCGTCGCGTCCCCTCGAGCGGCCCGCCGGCCATCCGGCGAGGCACCCGTGCGAGGTGCGTCCTCCACCTCCCGGGCGCGCTATCGGCGTGCTGCACCGGATTATGGATGCCCGCGGTTCAGCAGGCCCGTGGGTCGTAGGGGGGGACGGGCGGCGTCGCGGACGTCGGCGCGCTGAAGTTCGGGTTCGTCGTGTTCGTGACCGGCACCGCGGTCGAGGCCGTCGTCGCGCCAGGCGCCGTCGAGCCGACCGCGCCCGTCTTCGCGGCCGCCGGCGCCGGCGAGGCGACGGTCAGGTCCGATCCCGCGACCACGCTGACGTCGGCTCCCGCCGCCGGCGTGCCCTGCCCGAGCACGACCGTCCCCGAGAGGGATGCCATCACGCGCTCGGCCTGGTCGAGGTGGCCCGCGGCGTAGCGCACGGTCGTCTCCGACACCGGCCCGACGTACTCGGACTCGGACGACGGCACGATGCGGTAGCCGAGCGCGCGGAGCCGCGCGGACGTCGCCGCGGTCGCGGCGGGCGAGTTCGTGCCGTCGACGACGGAGACGGAGATCGACGCCGGGTGGAGCGCGAGTCCCGGTGCGGGGTGCCCCATGAACTCGGCGATCGTCCGTGAGTCCTGCGGCTGGGTCGGGAACACGACGTCGCCGTAGTTGTAGCCCTTGTAGTAGTAGGTCGCCGCGTTGACGACGATCGGCGCGGTGAGCTGCGGCGCGGTGCCGAAGTCGGCGTGCCGGAAGTCGAGCGCGAGCCGGAGCATCTCGGTGACGCCGAAGGTGCTGTCGACCGTGAGGTCCGGAGCGATCGCTCCGATCAACGCGTTGTCCGTGAGCGGGTTGCCGAGCCCGCGCTTCGCGATCTCCGACGCGAGGACCCGGACGAACGCGTGCACTCTCGTGATCCGGCCGAGATCGCCCGACCCGTCGTAGTGACCGCCGGAGTCCGGCGTGTAGTAGGTCCCGGCGACACCCGCGGCGCGGATCGCCGGGACGTTCATCTTCTGGCCCTTCGTGAAGTAGTAGAGGTGGCGCGAGCGCACGAGCTCGAGCGCCTGGACCCCGTTCAGGTACTGGCAGCCCGTCCGGGTGATGTCGAGGTCGGAGTTCGCGTCGTAGAGGCGGTCGGGGAAGTACATGCGGATGCCGCCGAGCGCGCTGACGACGTTCGCGAACGTGCCGAAGTTCAGCTCGACGAAATGGTTGATCGGGATCCCGAAGTCCTGCTGGATCGCGGCCGCGAGCTGGTTGGGACCGTCGACGAGCGACGCGTCGATCTTGTTGTAGAGCCCACCGGCGCGCGCGCCGGGCACGAAGGTGTCCCTCGGGATCGAGAGCAGCGTGACGCGGTGGTCGGCCGGGACGAGCCGGAGCACCATGACGACGTCGCTGTTGATCCCGGTCACGCCCGCCTTGCACTGCGCGACGAAGTTCGCGAGCCCCTTGACCGCGCACCGGTTCGTCGAGCCGATGAGCAGGATGTTCTCGGTGGGTCCCGTGACCGTCGTCGGCGTGAGGTGGTGCGCGGCGACGCGGTGGATCTGGTGGATACGGTACGCGCCGTACCCGGTCACGGCGCCGGCCACGACGACGACGACGAGCACGAGCCCGATCGCCGTCCTCGTGAGGTTGCGGCGGAGCCTGCTCCGGCCGGCGACGCGGGCGCGCCGCCTCGCCCTCCAGCCGGCGCGGGGCGCCGCGTGCCCGCCCGTCGCGTCGCCGGACGCGCCCGCGCCCGCGCTCGGCCCGAGGTCGTCGGGGTCGTCGTCTCCGGGCTGTTGCTCGTCGGCCATGGGCGCCAAAGCTATCGAGTGGTGTGTCCGCCGAGGACGCGGCCCCGCGACGCGCCGTCGGGGATCAGAGCTTGACGTGCCACGCGCGCTCCATCGCCTTCACCGCGTACCCCCCGACGAGATCGGTGCCGCCCGGCGGGTCGATGTGGATCTCGTCCGGGTCCCGGACCTGCACGAGACCGCTCCCGGGGACGTCGAGGTAGGTGGAGTAGTGACCCGCGGGGTCCTCGAACAGTCGCTGCGTCGACACGTAGGTCACGCCCGGGTGGGTCTCGGCCTGCGCCGCGTAGATCGCGTTCTCGCGCGCGACGTCCACGTTCGACAGACCGGACGTCGGCCCCATGACCGGCATGCCGACCCAGAGCACTCGCGCGCCGCTCGAGGTCGCCTCGCTCATGAGCTGCGCGACCCGCTGCGCGTAGATTCGCGACCAGGCGGGCGTGCCGAGCTGGACGACCTGCCCCCCCGCCTCGAACGACTGGACGTCGTTGCCGCCGAGCATGACGACGACAACCTGCGGGTGGTAGGTCGCGATCTTCCGAGGTAGCTCGACCAGCCAGTCGTAGTAGCCGATGTTCGCAAGCCCGGTGTCGCCGACCGAGGCCTGGACGACGTTCACGTGCGGTGCGCCCGCGAGCACGTTGGCGAGACCGATGCCGAGGTCCTCGCCGATCGAGTCGCCGATGTCGAGGATCGTGAGCGGGTGCGCCGCGCTCGGCTGGGCGAGCGGGGCGGGCCCAGGCGCCGTCGTCGTCGTGGTCGTGCCGCTCCGGGTTGTCGTGGTCGTGCCGCTCCGGGTCGTCGTGGTCGTCCGCCCCCTGGGCGGGAGCGTCGTCGCGGGGAGCGTGGTGGTCGGCGGGGGTGGAGGAGGGCCGACCGCGGAGCCTCCAGGGCTCCCCTGCTTGCCGATCACGCGGTTCACCCCGTCGACGAGGCGGTCGAGGCCGAGCGCATCCTCGACGCGCGCCACCGGGTGCGTGATCGCCATCGAGACAGAGCGCCGGGTGCCGATCGGCGAGCTCGTCGCCGACTGGTAGAGCTCGCGCGCGTCGAACAGGAACCACGCGCCGAAGGCGACGAGCCCCACGCCGATGACCCGGCCGGCGCTCGCCAGCTGGCTCCCGGCGCGCCGCCGGGGCGCGCCCGCAGGCCCGACCGGTCCGCGCCTCGCTCCCCCCATCGTCACCTCCGCGCTCAGAACTTGTAGTAGATGAACGGCGCGACGCCCGGCGGCCCGAGCGTCGTGATCACGAGCAGCGTGGCGCCGACCGCGGCTCCCTGCGCGACCGCGGACATCCGGCCGAAGACCTCCCGCGCTCGCGCGGACCAGCCGTTCGGCACGAACTGGAGCGCGAGCGAGCCGACGATCGCCGCGACGACGGGCAGGCGGACGAGCGGGTCGGGGCCGGACCACGCGGTGACAAGGCGCGAGATCATCGTGAACGCGTCGTTCACGGTCGCCGAGTCGAAGAAGATCCAGCCGATGCAGACGACGTGGAACGTCGCGAGCCGCTGGAGCCACACGGCGATCGGGCGCTCGGACTGGGGCGTGAGGCCCCGGGCGATCCGGCGCTGGCGGTGCCAGTGCCCGGTGCACTGCGCGACGCCGTGGATCGCGCCCCAGATCACGAAGGTCCACGCGGCCCCGTGCCACAGGCCGCCGAGCACCATCGTGACCATGAGGTTGCGGTACAGCATGCGACGCGACCCGCGGCTGCCACCGAGCGGGATGTAGAGGTAGTCGCGCAGCCAGAACGAGAGGGTCATGTGCCAGCGCCGCCAGAACTCCTGCATCGATCGCGCCGTGTACGGCACGTCGAAGTTCTGCGGGAACTGGAAGCCGAGGAGCAGCGCGCAGCCGATCGCGATGTCCGTGTAGCCGCTGAAGTCGCAGTAGATCTGGACCGCGTACCCGTACGCGGCGAGCAGGATCTCGGGCGCCGAGTGGACGCTCGGAGCGTCGAAGACGGGCTGGACGATCGCGGTCGAGACGTAGCTCGAGATCACGACCTTCTTGAACAGCCCCCCGAAGATGAGGAACGTCGCAGTCGGGAGGTCGATCGCGCGCGGGTCCCGCTGGCGCGAGCGCGCGATCTGCGGGAGCAGCTCCGAGCCGCGGACGATGGGCCCGGACAGCAGGTGGGGAAAGAACGACAGGTAGACCGCGACGTCGACGAACGGCGCGGGCTCGAGGTCGTGGCGGTAGATGTCGATGACGTACGACATGGCCATGAACGTGAAGAAGGAGATCGCGACCGGGACCGTGACGTCGAGGAGCCCGATGGGCGTGCCGCCGACACCGAGGTGGTGCAGCGCGTTGTCCACGCTCGCCGCGAAGAAGTCGGCGTACTTGAAGAAGCCGAGCAGACCGAGGTCGGCGGCGACTGCGAGCACGAGGACGCGCTTTCGCACCCGAGGCGAGCGCGAGGCGTGGATGAGCCGGCCGGCGACCGCGCTCACGATCGTCGACACCGCGAGCAGGAAGATGAACCGCCAGTCGTACCAGGCGTAGAAGACGTAGCTGGCGAGGATCGCGAATAGCTTCCAGCGCAACGCGAACGGGGCAAGGAGCCAGTTGCAGACGAAGACGACCCCGAAGAAGATCGCAAAGTCGGTCGTCGGAAACAGCACGTCACTCCTCAGCGCGGCGATGGCCCGAGCACCCCGAGTCGAGCACACTACCGGCACGCTCCGGGGTCGTCACCGCGACGGGCCGCCGTCACGGTGACGGCCCGGCACCCCGGCGGATCTCAGGCCGTGTCGAGGGGTCGCGCCGTCGCCTCCGCCGCACGGCGGGCCGCGATCGCCCGCCGCGCGATCGGGACGTACCCGAGCGCTGCGGCGAGCGAGAGGGCGAGCGACGGAGCCGCGACGACCCAGCCGGTGACGACGGCCGAGTGCGCCCACGCGCCCGGACCGTGGCCGAGCAGCAGGAGCGGGAAGCAGACCATGAGGCCGAAGGTCGCGGCCTTGCCCGTGCGGGTCACGTCGATCCGGGGCGCCCCGCGCGCGGCGAGCACGAGGACCGTGCCGGCGACGGCGCCTTCGCGGCCGAGCACGGTTGCGGCGAGCCAGACGGGGACCGCGCCGTAGGCGATCATGGAGGAGACGGCCGCGCCGAGAAGGATGCGGTCCGCGACGGGGTCGAGGACCTTACCGAGGGTCGTGACCTGGTCGAACCGGCGCGCGATCTGACCGTCGGCGAAGTCGGTCGCGCCCGCGACCGCGAGCACGACGGTCGCGGTGACCCGGTCGTTCGCCCCGAACAGCAGCCAGAGGTAGACGCCGACGAGCAGGACGCGCGAGACCGAGAGCGCGTTCGGGACGGTGAGGACGCGACCGAGGTCGCCGTGGAGCGGCTCGTCGGGCACGCACGGAGTGTAGGGAGCGCCGGGCCCCGGCGCGCGCCCCCGGTCGCGCCGGGGGCCGGGACCGTTCCGCGCGCGGCGTCGGTGCGCTCGTCGCGGCGCGCGCGGCGTCAGCCGACGACGACTTGCCCGAAGACGCTGCACAGGCCGAGCGCCTCGAGCACGACGAGCGTCACGACGAGCGTCACGACGACCGGTGCCTTCCAGCCCGACACGCGCGCCACGGTGGCCGGGGGCATGTACCACGACGCGAGTAGCCCGCCGCCCTCGTCGCCGAGGACGAGCGGGACCGCGTCCGGGTCGATCCTCCCGTCCGGCTCCGCGGCGAGCGCGAGCTCGGTGAGCTCGGCGTCGGTCATCCACTCCCGTTCAGGCCGCGACGCGCGGGGTCGAGCCGGGCCACGCCCGTCCCGGGGCGCGACCCCGGCGCCCCGCCTGCCTACGGTCCGCGATCTGCGCGACACGACGCGATCGTACCGAGCGCGGAGCGGCCGGGTCCGGCTCGCGTCACGCGCGCCGGCCCGCGCGACGCGACGCCCGTGGCGCCGTCAGCGATCCGGGAACGGGAGCCTCGGCTCCCGATCGTCCCGCGCCGCCTCGCGCGCCAGGCGGCGGGCGTGGCGCCCGTCGACCCACGGCGTGATCTCGAGCCGGTACGCGGTTAGGCCGATCCGCTCGCTCAGGCGGGGCTCCTCGACGAACCCGATCGAGTAGCGCGCGCCGCAGCGCGGGCACGCCCGCCTGACCGGTGCCGCCGACACCGCGAGCCGCAACGCGCGCACGCCGTGGCACGGGAGCACGCGGCTCCCGACGATCGTCGCGGTCGCGCGGGTCACGCCAGCGGTTCTACTCCCCGGCTGTGACGGGGTCGACGATTCGGAACCACTCGACGACCACCGGCGAGTCGTCGTCGAGCACCCAGCCGGGCTCGCCCAGCGCGGCACGCACGTCGGGAAGCGATCCGCCCCACTCGTGCTCGCGCGCGTCGCGCCACTCGCCGGCGTCGGCGAAGCCCTCACCTTCGGCGAGCGCGACGTCGTCGCCGACGTCAGCGAGGCGGCACACCTCGACCCGGACGATCTCGACCGACGCGAGGCGCTCGCCAGCGCTCCCGACGAGCGTCGAGCGGTCACCCGGGCGCGGCGGCGCGATCTCGGCGATGCGGTAGAAGACCTCGGGGCTCGTCGCGGCGGTCTTTTGGCCGCGCAGCGCCGCGGCGACGAGCCGGTCGCGGCGCGGTCCGGGGTCGCCGAGCGCGTACCCGGCGCGGTCGGACCCGCCCTCGCGCCCTGCGACGCGCACCTCGACGCCGCCGACGGAGACGACGTCGCCGACCTCGAGGCGGCGGCCGCGCCGCGTCTCCTCGACGCCGTTCACGGCGACCTCGCCGGCCGCGAGCAGCGGTCGTGCCTCGGAGCCGATCGCGACGAGGTCGGCGAGCTTCAGGAACTGACCGAGGCGGATCCCGCCGCCGCCGACCGCGACCTCGCGCACGCCCGGCTCCGCACGGGGCGTCCGCGGCTGGCCCATGTGCCGATCGTACGGGACGCGGGACCGGATCGGGCGGACCGCTCGCCGGCGCTCCTGCCGGGGAATGCGGTGCGGCGCGTGGGCGTTGGGCTGGCAGGAACCGCGGTTCGAGGACTGACGGAACGGCGCGCGGCTCCGCCCCACGACCCGGGAGACCGGGAGCGACCGAGGTCCGGGAGACCGGGCGGCGACCGAGGAGCGCGCATGAGCGAGACTGAACCGGTGGACCCGACGCGAGATCGCCCGCCTGCCCGGCCGCCGCGCGCCGCGGGCGAGTGGCCGCACTGGATCGTGCTGGCGCTCGCGTGCGTCGGCCAGTTCATGGTCGTGCTCGACGTGTCCGTCGTGAACGTCGCGCTCCCGTCGATCCATCGCGACCTCAACTTCTCGGCCGACGGCCTGCAGTGGGTCGTGAACGCGTACACGCTCAGCTTCGCCGGCTTCCTCCTCCTCGGCGGTCGCGCCGCCGACCTGTTCGGCCGACGGAGGGTCTTCCTGGTCGGGCTCGCGACCTTCACGGTCGCGAGCCTCGCCGGCGGCTCCGCCCGGGACCAGGCGATGCTCGTCGCCGCTCGGGCGCTCCAGGGCCTCGGTGGAGCGATCCTCGCTCCGGCAACGCTTTCGATCATCACGACGACGTTCACCGAGCCGCGCGAGCGCGCCCGTGCGATGGGGATGTGGAGCGCGGTCGCCGGCGCCGGCGGCGCGTTCGGGGCGCTGCTCGGCGGCGTGCTCACCGACATGCTCTCGTGGCGATGGATCCTGTTCATCAACGTCCCGATCGGAATCGCCGCACTCGTCGTCGGCCGGCTCGCGCTCCGGGAGGGCCGTCGCGCCGAGAAGACGGGGCTCGACCTTCCCGGGGCGGTGCTCGTGACCGCGGGGCTCACCGCCCTCGTCTACGGCGTCGTCCGCACGGACACGCTCGCGTGGACCGCGCCGCAGACCGTCGGCATGCTCGCGCTCGCCGCGGTGCTGCTCGCGGCCTTCGTGCTCCGCGAGGGACGGTACGCGGCGGCTCCGCTCATGCCGTTGCGCATGTTCGCGTCGCGCACGATCTCGGGCGCGAACCTCGTGACGCTCGCGATGTCGGGGGCGATGTTCCCGATGTGGTACCTGCTCACCCTCTACCTCCAGGAGGTACGGGGCTACTCGGCGCTGCGGACCGGCTTCGTCTTCTCTCCGGTCGCGTTCGCGATCGTCGTCGGCGCGCAGACGGCGTCGCGCGTCGTGAACCGCGTCGGCGCCCGGCGCCTCCTGCTCGCCGGGACCGCGACGATGACGCTCGGGCTGCTGATGCTGTCGCGCATCGGCGCGACGAGCAACTTCTGGCTCGACGTCTTTCCCGGCGCGGTGCTCTCCTCGCTCGGCCTCGGCCTGTCGGTCACGCCCGTGACGCTCGCCGCGACGGCAGGGGTGGCCCGCCACGAGGCGGGCCTCGCGTCCGGGCTCGTGAACACCGCGCGCCAGGTCGGCGGCTCGCTCGGTCTCGCGGCCATCGCGACCGCGGCGACGACGCGCACGATGGACGTGACGCGGGCCGGCGGCGCCGCGCGCTCCGCAGGCCGCGCGCTCAGCGCGGGCTTCTCGTTCGGCTTCGCGCTCGCGACCGGCCTCGCCGCCGCCGGCATCGTCGCGACGCTCGTCCTGCCCGCGGTCGCGTCGCGACGCGCGCAGCGCCCGGACGAGCCGTCCGCCGAGCTCCCGCTCGCGGTCGAGGCCGGCTGAGCGCGCCGGCCCGGCGCGGCCCGCACCGCGCCATCAGCTGAGTCACAGCGCGCGCTCAGGAACTCGCCGCACAATGTGGTGGTGGACAACCTCGTGAGCCGCGTGCTCGTCGTGGACGACGAGCCGAACATCACCGATCTCGTCGCGACCGCGCTCCGCTACGAGGGGTTCGAGGTCGCGGCCGCGGGGACCGGCCGTGACGCGCTCGACCAGGTCACGGCGTTCCGGCCACACCTCATCGTGCTCGACGTCATGCTGCCCGACCTCGACGGGTTCGAAGTGGCCCGGCGCCTGCGTCAGGAGGGGCGCAGGGTCCCGATCCTGTTCCTGACCGCGCGTGACGCGACCGAGGACAAGGTGCGCGGACTCACCCTCGGCGGCGACGACTACGTCGCGAAGCCGTTCTCCCTCGCCGAGCTCCTCGCCCGCGTGCGCGCGGTGCTGCGGCGCGTGAAGGAGGGCGGCGAGAGCTCGTCGCGCCTCGTCTTCGCGGACCTCGAGCTCGACGAGGATACTCGCGAGGTCTTCCGCGGCGCGACGCCGATCGAGCTCACGCCGACCGAGTTCAAGCTGCTCCGGTACCTGATGCTCAACCCGCGCCGGGTCCTGTCGAAGGCGCAGATCCTCGACCACGTCTGGGAGTACGACTTCGGGGGCGATGCGAACGTCGTCGAGACCTACATCAGCTACCTGCGCAAGAAGGTCGACACGCTCGGTCCGCCCCTGATCCACACGCTCCGGGGCGCCGGCTACTCGATGCGCGTCCCGGTGAACGTCTGAGGGCGCGGCCCGTGCGTCCCCGGAGCACCGCCCGCGCGGTGACCGGATGGGCCCGGTCGGTCGGCGGCGGTCTGTCGCTCCGCTCGCGCCTGCTGCTCGGCCTCGTCCTCGTCGCCGCCGTCGGGCTCGTGGCCGCCGACGTCGTCGTCTACGGCCAGGTCGACTCGTTCCTCACGAGTCAGGTCGACGGCCAGCTGCCGTCGTCGCTCAACCCGTTCATCCGCCAGGTGCGGTCGCAGCTCGGCGGCATCGCCGGCTTCGGCGGAGGCTTCGCCGGCTCGCTCGACTTCCGTCAGGACACTCCGCGGGGCGCGTACGGCGCGGTCGTCTACGGCCACGGCACGATCTACACCCAGACCTTCCAGGGGAACACCCCGCTCGGCCCCCCGCCCGCGATACCTCGCGACCTCGTCACGGAGACCGAGAAGAGCCCGACCGGGATCATCACCACGCTCGGCAGCGCGCCGGCGATCCACCTGACCGTCGGAGCGGTCGGCCGGCCGTCCTTCCGCTACCGGCTCATCTCGGTCGCGCTCCCGACGAACCAGCCGTCGGTCGCCGTGGTCGCGCTCCCGCTCGACGGCGTGGACGCGACGCTGCGCCATCTCGTGGCCGTCGACATCGTGGCATCAGCCGCCGTGCTCGCGGTCCTCGCGGGCCTCGGCTATCTCGTCGTGCGCCTCGGAATGCGGCCGCTCGAGGAGATCGAGTCGACGGCCGAGGGGATCGCCGCGGGCGACCTCGGCCGGCGGGTGGCCCGCGAGGACGAGCGCACCGAGGTCGGGCGGCTCGGTGCCTCGCTCAACTCGATGCTCGGCCAGATCGAGCACGCGTTCGCGGAGCAGCGCAGCTCCGAGCTCCGCCTCCGGCAGTTCCTCGCCGACGCGTCCCACGAGCTGCGGACACCGGTGACCTCGATACGCGGCTACTCGGAGCTGTTTCGCCGCGGCGCCTCCGGCCGCCCCGAAGACCTCGCGCTCGCGATGCGCCGGATCGAGGACGAGTCGGTCCGCATGGGCCTGCTCGTCGACGACCTGCTGCTGCTCGCACGACTCGACCAGGGCCGGCCGATCGAGCACGTCCCGGTCGACCTCGTCGCGGTCGCGGCGGACGCGGCGGCGGACGCGCAGGTGCTCGCTCCCGACCGGGCGGTCGTGCTCGACGCCGCGGGGCCGGTGACCGTGTCGGGCGACGAGCAGCAGCTGCGCCAGGTCGCGACCAATCTCGTCCAGAACGCGCTCCGTCACACCCCGGCGGGGTCGCCCGTCCACGTGGGCGTCCGCCGCGCGGACTCGCTCGCCGTGCTCGCCGTGCGCGACGAAGGCCCGGGGCTGAGCCACGAGCACGCCGCGCGGGTCTTCGAGCGCTTCTACCGCGCGGACCCCTCGCGCACGCGCGGGAGCGGGGGAACCGGCCTCGGACTGTCGATCGTGAAGTCGATCGCCGAGGCGCACGGGGGCAGGGCACGGGTCGAGACCGCGCCGGGCGAGGGAGCGACGTTCGTGGTCGAGCTCCCCGCGGCGCCCGGGGCGTCCGAGCTCGTCTCCTCAGGCCCAGTCGCCGGTGAGGTGGGCCGTGTCGTTGAAGCACCGAAGCGTCCACCGGTCGCCTGACACGACGAGGGTCGAGACCGACGCGTTGTCGAGGGCGATGAATGCGAACGGGCTCGACCGCGTGGCGTGCGCGAGCACGCTCGAGATCGCGACCGCGTGCGACACCGCGACCACGCAGCCGCCCGGGTGCTCGCGCGCGATCCGCTCGATCGCTCCCGCGGTGCGGGAGCGCAGGGACTCGTTGGACTCGGCGCCGGGGACGACGTCCCAGCGCTCCTCGGCGAACACGCGCGCTGCGAGCGGGTCGCGCTCCGCGATCCGCCTCCGGTACGCGCCGCCCTCCCACTCGCCCATGTGCACCTCGACGAGGTCGGGCTCGACGAGGGTCCGCGCGCCGAGCGCGAGCGCGAGCGGCGCCGCGGTCTGCACCGTGCGGCGGAGCTGGGTCACGTAGATCGCGTCGAGCTGTTGTCTGCTCAGTCGCCGGCCGAGCGCCTCGGCCTGGGCCCGTCCGGTCTCCGACAGCTCCGGGTCGCCGCGCCCGTCGACGAGGGGGAACGGACGGTCGGGGTCCGTCGGCGCCGACTCCCCGTGGCGCACGAGGTGGACGACCGTCGAGCCGGGAGGGCGCTCGAAGCGGACCTGTGCGTACGAGGCCGGAACCGCCGGCGCGCCGGAGCCGCTCGATCCCTCGGGCGCGCGCATCGGCCCGAGCCTACGCGGCCGAGCGGGGGCCCGCGACCCGCTACGCGAGCCGGGTGAGCTCGACGGTGACCTCGAGCGACTCGAGGGTGCCCCCGTGGTAGAGGCCGTGGAGCGGGGAGACGTCCGCGTAGTCGCGGCCGCGTGCGACCGTCACGTGCCGCTCGCCGACCGGGTCGCCGTTCGTCGGGTCGACGGGCTGCCACGCGCCGAGGAAGACCTCGACCCACGCGTGGCTCGCTCCGTTCACGGTCTCGCCGACCGGGGCGTCGGCCATCGGGTGCAGGTATCCGGAGGTGTAGCGCGCCGGGATGCCGAGGTTGCGCAGGAGGACGAGCGCGACGTGGGCGAAGTCCTGGCACACGCCGCCTCCCTGGCGCCACGCCTCGAGGGCCGACGTCGACACCTGGGTCGTCCCCGGCTCGTAGCGCATCGCGGACCGGATCCAGGCGCAGAGCGCGTCGACCGCGTCGGCCGGCGCCTCGTGCGCCGCGACGGCGCGCGATAGCTCGGCGAGCTCGGGCTCGAGCGGCGCGTACGCGGTCGGCTCGAGGAGCTCCACGTAGCGGTCCCGAACCGCCGGGTCGCCGAGCGCGGCCCAGGTCACGTCGCGGTCGAGCGGCTCGGCCGGAGTGGTCTCGACGACCGAGGACGCCGTGACCACGAGGTCGTCGTGGGGCTCGTGGATGTCGAACGCGTGGACGGTCGTCGACCAGTAGTCGACGTACCGGAGCGCGGGCGCGACCGGCCGCACGGACACGTGGCTCTCGAGCACGGCCTGGCGGTGCGAGGCGACCGGCGTCATGCGCGCCTCGTTGTAGGACGCGGACACCGGGCTCGAGTACCGGTAGGTCGAGATGTGCCTCGTCGCGATCCGCCAGCTCATCGCGCCCGTCCCGCGGCTGCGGCGGGCGCGAGGTCGGCCCGGTCGGGTGCGATCTCGGCCCGCCACTCGAGGTCGGGCTCGCGGTGGAAGTAGCGGGCGGCGACCGCGGACGAGGCCTCCGAGCACGAGCGCTGGAGCGAGGTGAGGCGGGTGGGCAGGCCGTCGAGCAGCTCGCCGATCCTCCGGTACTCGAGCGCCGCGCGCGCCCGCCCGAGGACCCGGCGCGCCTCGTCCTCGGGACCGAGGCGCCCCCGGTCCGGGTCGAGCTCGGAAAGGCAGCTCTCGGCCGTCGCGAGCGCGAAGTAGGCGCTGCGCGGGAAGAGCCGGTCGAGCAGGAGGAACTCGGTGGAGCGCGCCGCGTCGACCGTCCCGTGGTACGTGCGCAGGTACGCCTCGTGCGCGGAGCAGCAGCGAAGCGTCGTCACCCAGTCGGACATGCTCTCGGGGAGGCTGAGGCGGACCCCGAGGAGCCGCGCGGTCATGTCGACGCGCTCGAGGCTCCGGCCGAGCACGAGGAAGCGCCATCCGTCGTCGCGGCTCATCGTCGCGTCCGCGATGCCCGCGGCGATCGCGACGCGTTCCTTCACGAACTTCGCGAAGCGGAAGAACGCGTGCGGCCCGATCGCGCGCGCGGTCGCGACACGCTGGTCGAGCGCGACGTACGTCGCGTTCAGGCACTCCCAGAGCTCCGAGGAGATGGTCTCGCGGATGCCCCGGGCGCTCTCGCGCGCGCCGACGATCGAGGAGACGATCGAGCTCGGCTGGGAGGTGTCGAACGCGAGGAGCGCGGTCACGCGCCCGAGCTCGAGTGCGGCACCGCCGGTCTCGGGGATCCCCATGACCGACAGCAGCGCTCGCGACGCGACGGCCTCGTCGCTCGCCGCGTCCTCGAGGAGCTGGTGGATCTGGACGTCGAGGATGCGCGCGGTGTCCTCGGCGCGCTCGAGGTAGCGCCCGACCCAGAACAGCGACTCGGCTATCCGGCTGAGCACGGCGGACCGGGTCCCTGCTGCTGCTGCTGTTGTTGTTGCTCGGCCCCGCCCGTCGCGGGTCCGAGGTCGGGACCCGACCCGTATGCGGGGATCTCGGCGAGCGCCGCGGCGGCCGTGCGCTCCGCGTCGTCGCCCTCGCGCGCCGCGGACGTGTGCTCGTCGCCCGCGAGCACCCAGGTGTCCTTGGAGCCTCCGCCCTGGCTCGAGTTCACGACGAGGCTCCCGCGCGGGAGCGCGACGCGGGTGAGGCCGCCGGGCAGTACCCAGACGCGCTCGCCGTCGTTGATCGCGAACGGCCGGAGGTCGACGTGGCGGGGCTCGAGGTGGCTCCCGACCTTCGTCGGAACGGTCGACAAAAGGACGACCTCCTGGGCGACCCACGAGCGAGGCGACGCGCGGATCGCGACCGATATGGCCGCGGTCTCCTCGTCCGACGCCTGCGGCCCGATGAACAGCCCGTACCCGCCGGAGGCGTCGACGGGCTTGAGGACGAGCTCGCCGATCCGCTCGAGCACGTGCTCGAGCTGCTCGGGCTCCTCGAGGCGGTAGGTCGGCACGTTCGGCAGGATCGGCCGCTCGCCGAGGTAGTAGCCGACGAGGTCCGGGACGTAGGTGTAGGCGAGCTTGTCGTCGGCGACGCCGTTGCCGACCGCGTTCGCGATCGTGACGTTGCCCGCGCGGGCAGCGTTCAGCAGTCCGGCGCAGCCGAGCAGCGAGTCCGGGCGGAAGTGCAGCGGGTCGAGGAAGTCGTCGTCGATCCGCCGGTACACCACGTCGACGCGCTCCTCGCCCGAGGTCGTGCGCATGTACAGCGTGTTGTGGCGGCAGACGAGGTCCCTGCCCTCGACCAGCTCCACGCCCATCTGGCGCGCGAGGAACGAGTGCTCGAAGTACGCGGCGTTGTGGACGCCCGGGGTCAGCACGACGACGGTCGGGTCGCCGCGCGCGCCGCGCGGGCTCGCCGCCTGGAGAGCGGCGAGCAGATGCGACGCGTAGTCCGCGACCGGGCGGACCCGGTGGCTCACGAACAGCTCGGGGAAGACCCGGGCCATCGTGCGGCGGTTCTCGACGACGTAGGAGACCCCGGACGGGATCCGCAGGTTGTCCTCGAGCACGCGGAACTCGCCGGACGCGTCGCGCACGAGGTCGATGCCGGACACGTGGATACGCACGCCGTTCGGCGGCTCGACGCCCGCGGCCGCGCGGTGGAAGTGCCGTGACGTCGCGACGAGCCGGCGGGGCACGATCCGGTCCGCGAAGATCTCGCCGCGCCCGTAGACGTCCGAGAGGAACATCTCGAGCGCGCGGACGCGCTGCGCGACGCCGGTCTCGATGACCTCCCACTCGGCAGCCGACACGAGCCGCGGCACGGGGTCGAGCGGGAAGGGCCGCTCCTCGCCCGAGAGCGAGAACGTGATGCCGCGGTCGCGAAACGAGCGGTCGCGCTCCGCGCACCGCTCCTCGAGGTCGGTCGCGGAGAGCGCCCGCAGCGTCTCGTGCAGGCCGAGCGAGACCTTTCGCGGGGCGCTCGGTGCTTCGAGCATCTCGTCCCACCACGGGCCGGTCGCGTAGCCCTCGAACAGGTCCTCCACCGGCCCATGTGTACCAAGGGCGTGTTTCGGCACGATTTCGCCCGCCGCCCTGCGGAGCTGGCGATCGACCACCTGCTCAGGGTACCGGGTCGCCGGCGTCCGGCCCGGGGCGGCGCGCGCCGGCGCGGATCACGCGCGAGAGCGCGGACACGACGTCGTCGCCCTCGCGCACGAGCGCGTCGACGCCGCGCACCGCGTCCGCGGCCGGATCGCCCGTCGCGAGCCCGCCGAGGAGCACCGGGAGCCGCGGCACGGCCGCGCGCACCGAGTCGACGACGGCCTGCGCGGCGGGGAGGTGCTCGGCCCGGGTCACGCCGACGCCGACCGCGACCGCGCGGGCCGAGCGCGTCGCGGCCGCTGCGAAGACCGCCGGAGGCACGTCCGCACCGAGCTCGAGGACGTCGAAGCCGCCGAGCCGGACGAGGTCCGCGGCCATCGCGATCGGGAGGCCGTGCAGCTCGCCGAGCGGCGCGCCGAACACCACGACGCCGCGCGACCGCCCGGGCCGTCGGACTCTCGCGCCGAGTCGTGACACGACGCGCGACGCGACCGCGGTCGCGAGGTGCTGGTCGGCCAGGTCGAGCTCGCCCGCCTCGCCCCGAGCGCCGATCGACGCGAGCGCGCCGCCGAGCATCTCGGTGTAGCAGTACGCGAGGTCGTGCGCGGACGCGAGGGCCGACTCGACGACGCGCCACGCCGCCACCTCGTCGCCGGCGACGAGGTGGCGCTCGAGGCGTGCCGGCCACGGCGCGCCCGAGGTGGAAGCGCCGGCCGTGCCCGGCCCGCTCGGCGCCCGGGCGGCGAGCGGCGCGCGGGCGGCCGAGGCCGTGAACCTCGCGAGCGCGGCCGGCGAGACGACCCACCCGGTGCCCGAGCGCTCGGCGTCGAGCAGGCCCTGGCGCACGTAGCGGTACGCGGTCATGTAGTGGACGTGCAGCTCGGAAGCGACCTGCTTCAGGTTCATGGACTCGCGCCCGGCGGGCTCCGCCGCGGTCATCGCGCCCTCGGGCGGCGGCCGACGGGCGCGACCGGTTGCGCGCTTAACACTGAAAGGCGGCCCTTGCGATACGCGAATCGCACTGGTGTAGTTAACAACATCTTGTACGTGGGACTCCAGGTACCACTACATCTGGGGGCACGGCGCGGTGAGCGCCGGCGAGGAGGACGACCGTGACGACTGCGACGCTCGACGAGACCGGTGGCGGAGCGCCACAGGAGCACCCGGCCGCGCCGGTGTCGATGCGCGTCCGCAAGCGGGACGGGTCGCTCGAGCCGGTCGACGTCGGCAAGATCGTGCGCGCGGTCGAGCGCTGCGCGGCCGGCCTCGAGCGCGTCGACCCGCTGCGCGTCGCGACCCGGACGATCTCCGGCCTGTGCGACGGCGCGACGACGACGGAGCTCGACGAGCTGTCGATCAGGATCGCAGCGTCGCTCGTGACCGAGGAGCCCGACTACTCGCGCCTCGCGGCGCGCCTGCTCGGTGCGGTCGTCGACAAGGAGGTTCGCAACCAGGACATCCAGTCGTTCTCGCAGTCGGTCGCCGCGAGCCACGCGCTCGGTCTCGTCGCGGCGCCGACCGCCCGGCTCGTAGCGACGCACAGCCGCAAGCTCGACGACGCGATCGTCCCGGGCCGGGGCGAGCTCTTCGAGCTGTTCGGGCTCCGGACCGTGTACGACCGCTACCTGTTGCGCCACCCGGACACGCGCGCCGTCCTCGAGACCCCCCAGTACTTCTTCCTGCGCGTCGCGTGCGGCCTCGCGACGGCGCCGGAGGAGGCCGCCGAGCTCTACGAGCAGATGTCGCTCCTGCGCTATCTGCCGTCGAGCCCGACGTTGTTCAACTCCGGCACGACCCATGCGCAGATGTCCTCGTGCTACGTGCTCGACTCCCCGGCCGACGAGCTCGACGCGATCTACGCGCGCTACGGCGACATCGCGCGGCTCTCGAAGCACGCGGGCGGCATCGGTGTCGCGTTCCACCGGGTGCGGTCCCGAGGCTCGCTCATCCGGGGCACGAACGGCCTGTCGAACGGCATCGTGCCGTGGCTGAAGACGCTCGACGCGTCCGTGGCCGCGGTCAACCAGGGCGGGCGTCGCAAGGGAGCGGCGTGCGTCTACCTCGAGACCTGGCACGCGGACATCGAGGACTTCCTCGAGCTGCGCGACTCGACGGGGGACGAGGCCCGCCGCGCCCACAACCTGAACTTCGCCAACTGGGTGCCGGACCTGTTCATGGAGCGGGTCGAGAAGGACGAGGACTGGTCGCTGTTCGACCCGAAGCGGGCTCCGGAGCTGTGCGACACCTACGGCGAGGAGTTCGCGCGCGCGTACCGCGCGGCCGAGGACGTCGGGCGCTACGAGCGCCGGCTCCCCGCGCGCCAGCTCTACACGCGGATGATGCGGACGCTCGCGCAGACCGGCAACGGGTGGATGGCGTTCAAGGACGCGGCGAACGCGAAGTGCAACCAGACGGGCGCGCCGGGCAACGTCGTGCACCTCTCGAATCTCTGCACGGAGATCATCGAGGTCACGAGCGCCTCGGAGACCGCGGTCTGCAACCTCGGATCGGTGAACCTCGGCCGGCTCGTCGAGGAGGGCGCCTTCAGCTTCGACCGGCTCGCCGCGACCGTGCGGATGGCGGTCACGTTCCTCGACCGCGTCGTGGACCTCAACTACTACCCGACGCCCGACGCGGCGCGCTCGAACGCGCGCTGGCGGCCCGTCGGGCTCGGCGTGATGGGACTGCAGGACGTCTTCTTCAAGCTCCGCCTGCCCTTCGACTCGCCCGAGGCCCGGGAGCTGTCGCGCGCGATCGCGGAGGAGGTCTACTTCAGCGCGCTCTGGCGCTCGACGGAGCTCGCGCAGGAGCACGGCGCGCATCCCGGCTTCGCCGAGACGCGCGCCGCGGCGGGCGCGCTGCAGTGCGACCTGTGGGGAGTCGAGCCGAGCGACCCGGAGCGCTTCGGGCGGCTACGCGAGCGGATCGGGCGCGTCGGGCTGCGCAACTCGCTGCTCGTCGCGATCGCGCCGACCGCGACGATCGCGGCGATCTGCGGCGCGTACGAGTGCGTCGAGCCGCAGGTGTCGAACCTGTTCAAGCGGGAGACCCTCTCGGGCGAGTTCGTCCAGCTGAACACCTACCTCGTGCGCGACCTGCAGGCGCGCGGGCTGTGGACCGACGAGGTCGTCGGGGCGATCCGCCGGGACGAGGGCTCGGTCCAGCGGGTGGCGGCGATCCCCGAGGAGCTCCGTGCCCTCTATCGCACGGCCTGGGAGCTGCCGATGCGCTCGCTCGTCGACATGGCCGCCGAGCGCGGTGCGTTCGTCGACCAGAGCCAGTCGCTCAACTTGTTCGTCGAGTCGCCGACGATCGGCAAGCTCTCCTCGATGTACCTCCACGCGTGGAAGCGGGGCCTGAAGACCACGTACTACTTGCGGTCGCGCCCCGCGACGCGCATCGCCCAGGTGCGCGGCGCTCCCGGTGCCGCCGCTGGAGCGAGCGACGGAGCGACCGCGCGCCCGGGCGCAGCGGCGGACGACCGCGCGGCCCTGGCCTGCTCGCTCGAGAACCCCGAGAGCTGCGAGGCGTGCCAGTGAGCGCGCGCTTCGCGGCCGCGCCGCGCGGGCGCCCCGCCGCGGGGGCGGAGGGGGCCGTCGCCGGTGCGCCGAGCGGGGGCGCGCGCGAGCGCCGGGCCATCCTCGACCCGGGCCTCGACCTCACCCTCCGGCCGATGCGCTACCCGGAGTTCTACGAGCGCTACCGTGCCGCGATCCGCAACACGTGGACGGTAGAGGAGGTCGACTTCTCCGGCGACCTCGTCGACCTCGAGCGGCGGCTGCTCCCCGCCGAGCGGCACCTCGTGCGGCGCCTCGTCGCGTTCTTCGCGACGGGCGACACGATCGTCGCGAACAACCTCGTGCTCAACCTCTACCGGCACTGCAACGCGCCCGAGGCGCGCCTGTACCTCTCGCGCCAGCTGTTCGAGGAGGCCCAGCACGTCCAGTTCTACCTGACCTTGCTCGACACCTACGTCCCGGACCACGACGAGCGCGCCGAAGCGTTTGCCGCGATCGAGCACGTGCCGTCGATCGGGGCGAAGGCCGGATTCTGCTTCAGGTGGATGGACACGGTGTCCTCGCTCGACCGGCTCGAGAGCCGGTCCCACCGTCGGCGGTTCCTGCTGAACCTCGTGTGCTTCGCCGCGTGCATCGAGGGGCTCTTCTTCTTCGCGGCGTTCGCCTACGTGTACTTCCTTCGCTCGAAGGGTGTGCTGAACGGCCTCGCCTCCGGGACCAACTGGGTCTTTCGCGACGAGAGCGGTCACATGGACTTCGCCTTCGCGCTCGTCGACGTCGTGCGCGCCGAGGAGCCGGAGCTGTTCGACGACGAGCTCGCCGCGCGGATCGTCTCGATGGTCGAGGACGCCGTCGAGGCGGAGACCGCGTTCGCCGCGGACCTCCTCGCGGACGGAGTGCCCGGGCTTTCGCTCGCGCAGACCCGCGAGTATCTCGAGTACGTCGCCGACCGCCGGCTCGCCCGGCTCGGGATCCCGCCCCGTTACGGGACGGCGAACCCGTTCGGGTTCATGGACCTGCAGGACGTGCAGGAGCTCGCGAACTTCTTCGAGCGCACGGTCTCGGCCTACCAGGTCGGGGTGCCGGGCGACGTCGCGTTCGACGAGGAGTTCTGACGCCGCGCAGCGCCGGGCGTCACGACGCGAGGATCTCGAGCACCTCGCCGGTGTCCGAGAGGTCCTCGAGCACGGCGTCGGGGCCGAGCGCAGCGAGCTCGCCGCGCGCCGATCGACCGGTCGCGACGAGCAGGCAGCGCACTCCGCCGGCGCGGGCGCACGCGAGGTCGTTGGCCGAGTCCCCGACGATCCAGACGCGCGATCGGTCGAAGGCCAGTCCACGGTTGGCGAGCACGCGCGCGAGCGCGATCGGCACGAGCTCGGTGCGGTCCGCGTGGTCGCTGCCGTATGCGCCGACCTCGAGGTCGAGGAGCGAGTCGAGGCCGAACACCGCGAGCTTGCGCAGCGCGTTTGGCGCGATGTTGCCCGTGAGCACGCTCTGCAGGACGTGACCCCGGTCCGTGAGGCCGGTGATGACCTCGAGCACGCCGGGGAGCACCCTTCCGGCCGCGCGGATGTCGTCCTCCGCCGCCTCGAGCTCGCGCTCGAGCTGCGCGAGGACCGCGGGCAGGTGCGCGCCGGGGTCGTCGATCCCGAGCATCGCGAGGTACTCGCCGACGATCTGCGGGTCGGTCTTGCCGCTCATCTGGACGCGCTCCGGCGGCCGGGTCCCGAGCGACTCCTCGAGGGCGCGGTCGAAGACCTCCGCGCCGACGCCGCCCGCGTGCACGAGCGTGCCGTCGATGTCCCAGAGCACGAGCGCGTCCACGGGTGGAGTCTCGCAGAGCCGGCGGCCGCCCGTGGCGCTCAGATCGTGCCCGTCGCGGCCTGGAGGCCGAGGCTGACCACCGCGACGAGCAGCCAGAGAACGGCACCCATCGCGAGGGGCTTTCCTCCGGCACGCGCGACGTCGCGGACGCGCGTCGAGAGCCCGATCGCCGCGAGCGCGACCGTGATCATCGCCTGCGCGGCGTCGGAGAGCGGCGCGTGCAGGCCGTGCGGGAAGAGACCGACCGTGTTCGCCCCGACTGCGACGAGGAACCAGCCGATGAAGACGGGGAGCACCTGGCGCACGCGACGCGCGATCGACGGTGCGACCGCGCTCCCGTCTCCCGGGGTCGCGCGCCGCGAGCGCCAGAGCGACAGGGCGATCGTGATCGGGATGATCGCGAGCGTCCTCGTGAGCTTCACGACGATCGCGTAGGCCGCGGCTCCGCCGCCGAAGATCGTCGACGCGGCGACCACGGAGGACATGTCGTTCACCGCGGTGCCCGACCACAGGCCGAACGCGTGCGGTCCGAGGCCGAGCAGGTGGCCGAGCGTCGGGAACGTGAGGACCGCGGCGACGTTGAAGGTGAAGATCGTCGCGATCGCGTAGGAGACGTCCGCAGCCGACGCGGAGATGACCGCGTCGGTCGCCGCGATCGCCGACGCACCGCAGATCCCGGTCCCCACGCCGATCAGGACGCTGAGGTCGGTCCCGATGCCGAGGAGGCGGCCGAGGATCCACGCGCCGCCGAGGGCGGTGACGAGCGTGCCCGCGAGCACGGGCAGCGACGACGATCCCGTCGACAGCACCTGGCCGAACGAGAGACCGGTCCCGAGAAGCACGATCGAGGTCTGCAGCACGGTCCTCGACGAGAACGCGAGCCCGGTCGCGAGCACCGGCTTCGGACCGGCGACGACCGCGATCACGATCCCGACGACGATGGCGATCACGGGCGCCCCGACGACCGGCACGAGGTGGCCGAGCCCGGTCGCGACCGACGCGACCGCGACCGACGCTGCGATGCCCGGGAGCATGCCGACCGTGCCGGGCCGTCGCCGTGCCGGGCTCCTCCGCTCGCCGGCGTCCGCGAGCCGCGAGGCGCGCGTCCCCGGTAGTGGCGCCTCCTGGCGCTGCGATGCGTCCATGCCGGGCAGTCTGCGGCGCAGGGCGCCGGTCCGGAAGACGGGAGCTGGTTCGCACGCTATAAGGTTTGCTTATGCCTATCGCGTTGCCGGTCCCCGACGTCGTCTCGCTCGACCTCCTCCACAGCGTCGCCGAGCTGGGCTCGATCCGGCGGGCCGCCTCGGCGCACGGGGTGAGCCAGCCTGCCGCGAGCATGCGGCTGCGCTCGCTCGAGGCGACCCTCGGCGTGCAGCTGCTCGACCGCTCCGCCGGCAGGGCGCGGCTCACGCCGGCCGGCGTCGCCGTCGTCCGCTGGAGCGAGGAGGTGCTCGACGGCGTCCGGACGTTGCTCGCGGGCACCGCGGCGCTGCGCGCCGGCGGCCGCACCCAGCTCAGGATCGCGGCGAGCATGACCGTCGCCGAGTACCTCGTCCCGGGCTGGCTCAACGCGCTGCGCGGCACCGAGCCCGGCGCGGTCGTGTCGCTGCAGATGGGCAACAGCGAGCAGGTCCTCGAGATCGTCTCGCGCCACCGCGCGGACCTCGGCTTCGTCGAGGGGAGCGCAGCGCCGGCAGCGCTCGCATCGCGAGTGGTCTGCGACGACGACCTCGTGCTCGTCGTCGCGCCAGGCCATCCGTGGGCGGGCCGCCGCGGTCCGGTCAGCGCGGCCGAGGTCGCGGCCGCCCCGCTCGTGCTGCGGGAGCCGGGCTCGGGGACCCGCGAGGTGTTGGAGGCAGCGCTCGCCGCGAGCGGCCTCGTCCCGAGTCCGCTCGTCGAGCTCGCGTCGACGACGGCGATCAAGGCCGCGATCGGCGGCGCCGCGGGCGCGGCGGTGCTCAGCCGCCTCGCGACCCGGGCCGAGGTGGAGGACGGGCGCCTCGTGGCGGTCGCGACGAGCGACCTGCCCCTCAACCGGGTGATCCGCGCGGTGTGGGACGCGAGTCGCGTGCTCGCGCCGGTCGCGCGCCGGCTGCTCGCGCAGCTCGGCGTCGACGACGCCGGCCCGCCGGCCGCCCGCGCGCGCTAAGGCAGCGGCGGCGGGTCCTCGAGGAAGTCGACGGTCGGGACGAAGAAGAGGCCGCCGGTCGCGGCGGTCGAGAAGTCGAGCAGCCGGTCCGTGTTCCCCGGCGGCTCGCCGAGGAACATCCTGCGGAGCATGAGCTCGGTGACGCTCGGCGTGCGCGAGTACCCGATGAAGTACGTGCCGAACTCTCGACTGCCGGTCGTGCCGAACGCCATGTTGTCTCGAAGGATCTGGCGCTCCGTGCCGTCGGGGTCCTCGACGACGTTGAGCGCGACGTGCGAGTTGCTCGGCTTCACGTCGTCGGCGAGCTCCAGGTTCGAGAGCTTCGTGCGGCCGACGGCGCGCTCCTGCTCCTCGACCGTGAGGGCGTCCCATGCCGCGAGGTCGTGGAGGTACTTCTGCACGATCACGTAGGCCGAGCCGGCGAACGGCGGGTCGTCCGCGCCGACGAGCGCGGCGTCGCGGGCGGCGACGCCGGCCGGGTTCTCGGTCCCGTCGACGAAGCCGAGGAGGTCCCGTTCGTCGAAGTACTTGAAGCCGTGGACCTCGTCGACGACGCGGCCCGCGTCGCCGAGCGCGCCGACGACGTGTGCGGCGAGCTCGAAGCACAGGTCCATCCGGTCGGCGCGGATGTGCAGGAGAAGGTCCCCGGGCGTCGAGACCGCCCGGTGCCGCGGGCCGTCGATCGCGACGAGCTCGTGCAGCTCGGCCGGGCGCGGCCCCGAGAAGCAGCGGTCCCACAGGCGGGACCCGACGCCGGCGACGACGGTGAGACCGCCCGACGGCGCGCGCGAGCCGATCGCGCGCGCGACGCCGTGGAGGTCGGCGAGGAGGTCGCGCGCCGCGCCCTCGCCGCCGTCGCCGACGGTCACGACGAGGAAGATGGCCGCTGCGGTGAGCGGCGCGAGCACCGGCTGCGGCGTCGCGCGCGTGGCGGGGGTGGGTTCGTCGCTCACGTTGGGCGTCCCTCTCGGCGTCGACGGCTCCGCAGGTGCACGGTCACCGCCGAGCGTAGCGAACGGGCACGCGTCAGCCGACGACGGACTTGGTCACCGCCGCGAGCGTGCGAGCACCGCGCGGCACGGTGATGTGGACGGACTTCGGGTAGCTGAACACGATCGTTCCCGAGGAGCCGCCGCCGCTCCCGCTCACCTCGATCGGCAGCGGCGGCCCGTGAAGCGCGACGTAGAGCGTGCCGCCGCCGCCCGAGACGATCGGCAGCGCGAGCACGCCCCGGACCTTCGTCGGCCGGCCCTTCGAGACGCTCCCCCCGTTCGCGAGGACGGCGGACGCGACCGAGCGCGGGTTCGTGAGCTCGCCGAGCGCGCTCGTGAGGGTCCTCGCATAGGAGGGGCCGAGCACGATCCACCCGTCGCTCAGCGCCTTGACGGTCTTGGCGGCCTGCGCGGCCGTGAGGCCGGATCCGGGCGTGACGAACTGCTGCCAGAAGAGCCCCGTGGCGTGGACGTAGAAGGTCTTGCCGATCGCGACGTACGCGAGGGGGCCGAGGAAGCCGACGCTCTTCGAGTCGGAGTCGAGGACACCGTGCGAGACCGCACCGTTGCGCCCCGACTCGAGCTTGATCGCGACGGCCGCCGTGCCGTGGCGGATCGTCCCCGCGATCGCGAGCGTCCGCTCGCTCGAGAGCGCCGCCTTGCTCAACGTGACGATGCGCGCCGCAGGAAGCGACCCCGTCGCGGCGCGCGGCGCGCCGCCGCCCCAGCCGCCGAGCGCGACTGCCACGACCGACGCGGCGGCGGACGCGGCGAGCGCCTGTCCGGATCTCGACCTGCGTGACATGGAGCCCCCTTCGCTGCCGACCGTGTCGTGGCGCGCACCGCGAGCACCGGGCCGACCGCGAGCACGATACTTGCGCGGATCGGGCCTCCGGCCCGGACCTGCCCGGGCGAGCGTGCGACCCCGCGCCGGAGCCGCCTCGGTCACGCGCTGGAGCCGGCGCCGGCCGGCGCGGCGACCCGCTCGTAGGCGGGCAGGTGGCGGAGCACCTGGGCGTCCCAGGCGAAGACCAGCCGGGGGGCGCTCGTGGGTCGCACGACGAGCACCGTGTAGGAGCGGAGCGCCGCGGCGTACCCGACGCCCGCGACGCACGTCCTGCAGTCGGTCCCCGAGTAGCGGCCGAGGAGCTCCATCCGGTGCCCCCAGCAGCCAGCGGCCGACGGGCCCGAGCAGTCGACGTTGCTCGTCGCGGCGCGGCTCCCTCCCCACCCGTCGTCGTAGACCCAGTCGCGCACCGCGGCGAGCGCGTTCGGCTCACCTCCCGCCCACGTCCCTCCGAGCCCGTAGACGTCGCCGACGACCGCGACGTGCACCGGGCCGTAGGACGTGCGCGTCGCCGGGTCCCGCGAGCGCGCGGCTCCCTGCTGCGCTGCCGCGTCGAGGGGCGCGACGAGCCCGGCCAGCGGCGGGACGCCCCGCACGATCCGCTCCAGGTTCACGAGCACGAATAGCTGCTCGCCGGTGCCGAGCCGCGCGAACCCGGACGGGAGCACGAGCGGCCGGAGGCGCTCGGCCGTACGGCCCCGGTCGACCGCGGCGAGCGCGAGTCGCATGCACCCGGGCGCGTCCGGGGTCGGGGTCTGCGGCCCGCGCGCGTAGCACGGGGACGCGCACGTCTCGGTGCCGGACGCGCCGACGGTGCACGGACCGCTGGACTGGACGAGCGGCGGCGGCGCGAGGTCGCGCGGCGGGTTCGGGATCCGGTAGGGGACCGCGGCGACGCGCGGCCGCTGCGCGACGAAGTCGACGACGACGCGGGTCGTGCACGTCGTCGTCACGAGCGGCGAGCCCGGGCCACACAGCTGGCCCGGGGCGAGAAGCGCCGGGTCGACCACCGCGACCGTGACCGCGACCGCTCCCGCACGGCGCGGGCGGATCGCGAATGTCGCGACCCCCGCCGCGTCCGTCGCCTGCCCCGCCGGGCCGGCGAGCTGTGCACCCGCGGTGACGGTCGCGTGGACGAGCACCCCGGCACCCGGGAGCGCCGACGCAGCGCCCGCGTGGGTGCACGCGAGGCGGACGCGCACGGACGCGTCACGGCTCGACGCTCCCGAGAAGGAGCCCTCGGTGACGGTCGCCGTCGCCCCCATCGCGACCGCGCCGACGCAGGGGCCGGCTGCGGCTGTCGCCGGGCCCGGCACGGCGACGAGCCCGGTACCCGCCCGCTCCCGCGTGGCCCGTGCCGCAGCCGCACCCGCGGCCGACGTCGCCGCGACCCCGAACGCCGAGGCGGCCGCGACCCCGAACGCCGAGGCGACCACGACCGCGGCCGCACGAGCGGTCGCGCGGTGGCGCGAACCGCGAGCTCCCACACGGGTCATGGCGCGCGCCGTCGCATCCCCGCCATCGTTGCACCGCGCCC